>NZ_JBHVGL010000008.1:76934-281502 GCF_042800875.1 Kitasatospora sp. NPDC057595
CTACATGCCACACCCACCGATATAAACCCCCCCCCTAGGCGGGGCTGCCACTGTTTGTTAACCCTCACGGGCCCCGGGGGGGGCGGGCCCGGGCCCGGCCACCGCGCAGGCCCGGCTCGGCTACGGAGCCATCTCGTACGCGCCCGAGAGTGCCTCGACCATGCCCCACACCTTCGCCGCCCGCGCGCCGTCCGCGACCGGGCGGCGCACGTGCGCCAGCGCCCATGCCGCCTGGGCCTCGGTGGCGGACGCCTTGCCGTGCAACTCGGTGGCGTGCGCGGAGAAGTCCCGCACCAGCGCGTCGAAGACCTGGTCCAGCAGGTCCGCGTCCAGCCCGGTGAGCGTCGCCTGTTCCAGCACCAGCTGCCCGTAGACGATCAGCGCGAACAGCTGGCCGATCTCCAGCAGGAAGTCGAGGTCCGCCTGCTGTTCCGCGCTCGGAGCGTGGCTGAGCAGCAACTCGCAGAATCCGTCGGCCTGTTCGCGGAAGCGGGCGACGTTCGGCAGGTGTCCGTGCGCGTCGTAGGCGGCGCGCCAGTCGTGGAAGCGGATCGTGCCGAGGCCGCGGGCCGGTCCCTGCCGGAACAGGAACGCGTCGTCGGCGGCGTCCTGCCGGGTCGGCACCGGGGCGTACTCGGCCGGGTCGAACAGGTAGTTGGCCATGAACTTGAGGATCAGCGCCAGGTTGACGTGGACGGTGCCCTCCAGCTTCGGAAGGCCGCGGATGTCCTTGGCGGCCTTGTCGAAGTAGGTGTCCGCCTCGAAGCCCTTGGCCGCGATGACGTCCCACATCAGGTCGATGACCTTCTCGCCCTCGGTGGTGACCTTCATCTTGGTCATCGGGTTGAAGAGCAGGTAGCGACGGTCCTCGGGGGAGGCGGTGCGGAAGTAGTCCACCGAGCGGGCGGCGAACAGCTTCATCGCCACCAGGCGCGCGTAGGCGTCGGTCAACTCGCGGCGCACGTGCGGGAAGTCGGTGACCCGCTTGCCGTACAGCACCCGGTTGTGGGCGTGCGTCACGGCCTCGTACATCGCGTGCTCGCAGATGCCGACGGACGCGGTGCACAGGTTGAACTTGCCGACGTTGACGGTGTTCAGAGCGGCGTCGAAGGCGGCCTTGCCGGTGTGCAGCACGTCCTCGGCGCGGACCGGGTAGTCCTCCAACCGGAACTCGCTCACGTACATCTGGGCGTTCACCACGTTCTTCACCAGGTGGTACGCCTCGTGGCGGCTGTCGGCGGCGAAGAAGACGTAGCCCTCCGGCCCCTCGACGTCCGAGCGGCGGCCGAACACCGAGACCAGGCCGGCGACATTGCCGTTGCCGATGTAGTACTTGGAGCCGGTGGCGGTGAAGCCGCCCTCGCCGTCCGGGGTGAGGATCATGTCGGTGGAGTAGATGTCGGCGCCGTGGCCGCGCTCGGAGAGGCCGAACGCCATGACGTGACCCTCCGCCAGGAGACGGGCGGCGCGCGCCCGGACGGCCTCGTTCTCGCTCTGCCACACCGGGCCCAGGCCCAGGATGGTGACCTGCCAGGTGTACCAGTAGCCGAGGCCGTAGAAGCCGAGGATCTCGTTCAGCTCGGCGATCCGGGCGGTGTCCCAGCGCTTGGCCGGGTCGGCGGCGGAAGGCGTCAGGAACTCGGCGAACAGGCCTTCCTTCGCGGCGAATTCGAGGAAGTCGGCGTACCAGGCGCGGTCGATGTAGGTGTCGATCAGCGCCTTCTTGCCACGTGATTCGAACCAGTCCACGGTCGCGCGCAGCAGCCGGCGGGTCGGCTCGTCGAACTGCGCGGGGTCGTAGCTGCGCGGGTTGAAGAGCATCGCGGGCTCCCGGGGGTCGAGGATGGGGGTGAGGGCGGGGGTGGGGTGAAGAACGGAGGGGGAGTGGAAGCGGGGAGGTCAGCGGCCGGCGCCGGGCGCGTCGCGGCCGTCGGCCAGTTCGCGCAGGGTGGCGAGCACGTCGTCGAGCCAGGCGAGCGTCATCCGCTCGTACTCGATGCCGCCGCGCAGCACCACGTGCTGGAGCCGCTCCGCGGCGTCGAGCGCCCCCGGGGTCGCGGCGGCCGGGAAGTCGCGCTGCTCACCGTGCAGATAGCGGGCGAGCAGGGCGGCGTGGCCCTCCCGGTGGCGCTCGACCTCGGGGATCAGTGCGGCCGGGTCGTCGAAGGCCGCCGCCCGGATCCGGACGGCCAACTCGTGGCGGACGGTCTCCGGTTCGACGGGCTCGCGCAGCCAGGCGGCGAGCGCGTCGCGGCCGGGAGGGGCCGCCGAGTAGACCTTCTTGTCCGGTCGGCCGTCCTGGGCGACCTCCTCGGCGCGGACCCAGCCGTCCGCCTCCATGCGCCGCAGCACCCGGTAGATCTGCTGGTGGGTGGCGGTCCAGAAGCGGCCGATGGACCGGTCGAAGCGCCGGGCCAGTTCGTAGCCGGAGCCGGGCCGTTCCAGCAGCGAGACGAGGATCGCGTGCTCCAGTGCCATGACCGGCATCCTGCTATGCAACGAGTTGCATAGGCAAGGGCGGCCGTCCGCGGTGAGACGGAGGTCACCAGCTCCGCCGGCCGCCCCGGGGGGCGAGGCAGGGTAGCCGTCGGGGCGAAATGGTGCAAAACGGTCTAACGGCGCCAGAATGGTAGCTGGGCTAGAGCCCTCCATGTTCGAAACCTAGGAGGTGGTATCGGTGTCGACCCAAGCGCCGATGGGCATGGAGCACCATCCGGACATCGTCGAACTCCGGGAGCAGTACGAGCGGGTCACCCTGACCCCGCGGGCCCAGGCCGTCGAGGCCCTGGCCGTTCTGGCCGGTCTGTTCCTGGCGGCCTCGCCGTGGATCGTCGGCTTCACCGCGTTCAACACGCTGACCGTCACCTGCCTGATCGTCGGCATCGCCTACAGCGTGCTGATGGCCGGCTACGGCTCGGCGTACGAGCGCACGCACGCACGGGCCTGGGCGGCCACCCTGCTCGGCGTGTGGACGATCATCTCCCCGTGGGCCGTCTCGGGCGGGGCGGACCGGGGCAAGAACATCGTCACCTGCCTGATCGTGGGTGCCGTCATGTTCCTGCTGGGACTCGCCGCCATCTCGATGGCCACCATGACGTCGAACGGAGCAGCGATGCGGCGCGGCCGGGCCGGCCGGGCCAGGGGCTGACGGTCACCGGAAGCCCGACACCCGGGGCGCGGAGGGCGGCAACGCCCGTTCCGCGCCCCGGGCGCGCGTCCGGAGTGTCGGCGTGGGCCGCCGGCGTGGGCCGACAGAGACCGACAGGGGCCGGCGCCGACGAACAGCGGCGCCAGTGACGGCGACGGCTACGGCCGGGTCATCCGCAGCACGTCCAGCGCCTCGTCCAGCTGCTCGACGCTCAGCCGCCCCTGCTCGACGTACCCGCGCTCCAGCACGACCTGGCGGATCGTCTTGCGCTCGGCCAGTGCCTGCTTCGCGACCTTGGCCGCCTCCTCGTAGCCGATGTACCGGTTCAGCGGCGTCACCACCGACGGCGAGGACTCCGCGTACTCCCGGGCCCGTTCGGCGTTGGCCGTGACGCCGTCCACCGCCCGGTCGGCCAGCAGCCGGGCGCTGTTGGCGAGCAGCCGGACCGACTCCAGGACGTTGCGGGCGATCACCGGCAGCATCACATTGAGCTCGAAGTTGCCGCTCGCCCCGGCCACCGTGACCGTGGCGTCGTTGCCGATCACCTGCGCCGCGACCATCAGCACCACCTCGGGCAGCACCGGGTTCACCTTGCCCGGCATGATCGAGGAGCCGGGCTGGAGGTCCGGCAGGTTCAGCTCGCCGAGGCCGGTGCGCGGGCCCGAGCCCATCCACCGCAGGTCGTTCGCGATCTTGGTGAACCCGACGGCGACGGTGCGCAGTTGGCCGCTCAGCTCGACCAGGCCGTCCCGCGCGCCCTGCGCCTCGAAGTGGTTGCGGGCCTCGGTCAGCGGCAGCCCGGTGGCACGCGCGACCTCCTCGATCACCGCCGCCGCGAACCCGGGCGGGGTGTTGATGCCGGTGCCCACCGCGGTGCCGCCGAGCGGCAGTTCGGCGACCCGGGGGAGGGTGGCGAGCAGCCGCTCCCGCCCGTGCCGGACCTGCGCCGCGTAGCCGCCGAACTCCTGGCCCAGGGTGACCGGCGTGGCGTCCATCAGGTGGGTGCGGCCCGCCTTGACGACGTCCGCGAACTCCGCCGCCTTGCGCTCCAGGGCCTCCGCCAGGTGCTCCAGCGCCGGGACCAGCTCGTGGCTGACGGCGGCGGTGGCGGCGATGTGGATCGAGGACGGGAAGACGTCGTTGGACGACTGGCTGGCGTTGACGTGGTCGTTCGGATGGACCGGACGGCCGAGGCGCTCGCCGGCCAGGGTGGCGATCACCTCGTTGGTGTTCATGTTCGACGAGGTGCCCGAACCGGTCTGGAAGACGTCCACCGGGAACTCGGCGTCCCAGCGGCCCGCCGCCACCTCCTCGGCCGCGGAGACGATCGCGGCGGCGGTCTCCTCGTCCAGCACGCCGAGCCGGGCGTTGACCCGCGCGGCGGCGGCCTTGATCCGGGCCAGCGCGGCGATGTGCGCCCGCTCCAGGCGCTGGCCGGACACCGGGAAGTTCTCCACCGCCCGCTGCGTCTGCGCCTGCCACTTCGCCCCGGCGGGCACCTTGACCTCGCCCATCGAGTCGTGCTCGATCCGGTAGCCGCCGGGCATCTGCTCGTCACCCATCGTGCGCTGCACCTCCTGAACGGTCCCGGCGGGACCGGGCCCCCTTCGGGTCGGGGGCCCCGGTCCGCCGGGTTCGGTTTCCGCACACCACAGCCGCGCGCGGGCCCCGGGTATTTCCGCGCCCCCCGCGCTCACGCGGGCACGTGCTCCCCGGCGCTCACGCAGGCACGTGCGCCCACAGGAGGCTGCGGGCGCCCGGGACTACCCCAGCACGGCGGTCACGACCTCGCCCGGTGCCGTGCCCGCCTTGACGACCTCGGTGCCGTCCGGTGCCCAGACGCCCGAGCCGCCCGAACTCGCCGCGAACTCGCCGCTCGGCCCGGCGGCGGTGGCCAGCACCACCCAGACGCCGTTGTCCGCCGCGCGCGCCGGGTACCGGGCCTCCTTGGTGGCCAGCGCCTCGGCGCCCGCCCCGTACAGCGTCGAGGCGACGTAGGCGTCGGCGCCGAGCTCGACCAGCTGCTTCGCGTGGCCGGGGTCGGCGGCGTCCGCGCAGATCGCCAGGCCCAGCCGCCAGCCGTCCAGCTCCAGGACGGAGGGCCGGTCGGCGGAGGCGAAGCGCTCGCCCTCGCTCCCGTAGAGGTTCGTCTTGCGGCAGACCACCGAAGCGCCCGCGCCGGTGACGGCGATCGTGGCGATGTACTCGCGGCCGTCCTCCCCGGCGACCGGCGCGCCGACCAGGGCCGTGGCGCCGGTTTCGGCGCAGGCCGCGACCAGCGGCGCCAGGCGCTCGTCGGACGGGTCGAGGGCGGGCGCGGCCAGGTCGTAGCCGGTGAGCGAGAGCTCCGGGAACGCCACCAGGCGCGCCCTGCCGGCCGCGCGCACGGCGGCGGCGTGGCGCTCGACGTTGGCCGCGACGGTGTCGGGCAGCCCCGACGGGTGGCAGGCGGGCTGGGCGACGGCAACGGTCAGGGGAGCGGGCGCGGGCACGGTGGGGCCTCCGGAGACTGATCGGGGACGGCGATCACGATCAACCTATGAGCGCACCGAGAAATCCGGCAAGGTTCATTGCTTCGAGTGAACATTCTCGGCAACGCCCTTGCCGGCCGACTCCCGAAGCTCCGACCGAGGCTGCCGCCGAGGTCGCCGTCGCCGTCGCCGTCACCACCGACACCGACACCGACACCGACACCGCTACCGTCACCGCTGCGGTCGCCGACGGTGCGTCGGGCAGGTCAGACGTGCTCCATCACGATCACCGCGAGGGTGCCCGGCGCCAGGGCCCGGAACACGTGCGGGGCGTCACCGGGGTAACTGACGTAGTCGCCCGGGCCCAGTTCGACGGGTGCCTGCGTCGGCCCGGCCAGCGCCCGACCGGCGCCCAGCAGCACGTGCTCGACGGTGCCCGGCATGTGCGGGTCGGAGGCCCGGGTCTCGCCCGGCTCGGCGTCGATCCGGTAGACGTCGCGCCGGGCCCCCGGCGGGCAGGAAGCGAGCAGGGTCGCGGCGTAGTCGGCCCGCTCCGAATGGGTGACCGGGCCCTCGCCGGCCCGCACCACCCGGACCACCGGTCGCGGCGGGTCGACCAACCGGCTGAACGGCACGTCCAGGGCGACGCCGAGCGCCCAGAGCGTCTCGACGCTCGGGTTGCCGGCGCCCGATTCCAGTTGCGAGAGCGTCGACTTGGCGATCCCCGCCCGACGGGCCAGCTCGGCCATCGACAGCCCGGCACGCTCGCGCTCGCGCCGGATCGAGGCCGCGATCAGCTCGATCAGCTCGCTCCCGGTGGGGCCGCCGCCACTGTTTCCACTCATCCGCGTTCGCTCCACACGTTCAGGCGTTCGCCTTGACGAACGACCCCGGTTGCGTTCACTCTACTGGACATGCGTTCGCTCCTCCGAACCCTCGAACGTGCCACCCTCCGGGACATCGCCCTGGTCTGCGTCGCGGACGCCCTGGTCGGTGCCTCCTTCGGGGCGATCTCCGTCTCCGGGGGCCTCCCGCTCTGGGTGCCCGTCGCGATGTCCGTGCTGGTCTTCGCCGGCGGCGCGCAGTTCGCCGCCGTCGGCATCGTGCTCGCCGGCGGTGGCGCGCCGGCCGCCGTCGTCACCGGCCTCGTCCTCAACGCCCGCCTGCTGCCCTTCGGGTTCACCGTCGCCGACGCGCTGGGCGGCCCCCGGTGGCGCAGGCTGCTCGGCGCCCAGCTGCTGACCGACGAGTCCGCCGCGTTCACCCTGCTGGAGTCCGACCCGCGACGGCGCCGGGCGGCGTACTGGGTTTGCGGCCTCGCGCTGTTCGTCATATGGAACGTCTCCGTGGTGATCGGCGGGGTGGCCGGCGGGCTGATCGGCGACACCGACGCCCTGGGCCTGGACGCCGCCTTCCCCGCCGTGCTTCTCGCCCTCGTCCTGCCCGCGCTCGGCGACCGCCGCACCCGCACCGCCGCCCTGGTCGGCGCGGTCGTCGCCGTGGCCGCCACGCCGTACGTCCCGGCGGGCCTGCCGGTCCTGCTGGCGCTGGCCGGACTGCTGTTCGCCGGGCGCCCGGCCGCACCGGCGGAACCGGCGGAACCGGAGGCGGCAGCCGGCACCGCGCCGCAGGCCGTGCCGCTCACCAAGGAGGTCCGCTGATGCCCCTGACCGCCATCCTGCTGCTGGCCGCCGGCACCTACGCCTTCCGGCTCGCCGGGCCCCTGCTCGGCGACCGGCTCACCGTCTCCGAGCGCCTGCGCCACCTGCTCGCCGTCGCCGCCGCCGTGCTGCTGGTCGCCCTGGTGGCCACCGGCGCGTTCACCCAGGACCACGGCTTCGCCGGGTGGGCCCGGCCGGCCGGCGTGCTGGTCGCCGGCGTCCTCGCCCTGCGGCGCGCGCCGTTCCCGCTGGTGGTGGTCGCGGCTGCCGCGACCACGGCGGTGCTCCGCCTCAGCGGCGTCTCCTGACGGCCCGCCGGGGCGCCCGTCCGTCGGGGCATCGGCGGGGGAGTCCGCGGAGGCGCCCGCCGGGTCGTCCGGCCGGTCGGCCGGACGACCGGTACCGCCGGTCAGCCCGCGTCGTCCTCGGCCGCCGCCGCGAGCCGCTCCCGCTGCACCTCGGGCCGCTCGCTGTCCCACAGCAGCTCCCACACCTTGAAGACGCAGTGGTAGTCCCGCATCGTCCCCTGGGTGATCAACAGGTAGTCGTCGCCGTCCCGCAACAGCCGGCGCCTACGGGCGTTGAACGGGTGCTGCGGGGTGTACGTCGGAACGATCCGCCGCAGCTCGGCGAGCGCGTCCTCCCGGTCGCCCTCGACCTCGGCGAGCACTTTGGGGCCCCAGATCCGGTTCTCCCCGATGCCCTCGGTCTCCTGCACGACCACGGCCCAACGCCCCACGGTCCACCCCTCACGCCTCGTCGTCCGTCCGTACGCGGAGGCGTCATCCTAGCGACGCGGCCGTCCGGGCCCTGCCTGCCGGCCGGCCGTCGGCACCCTGCACAGGCTTGTAGAAGATGGTCGTCGCGCACGGCACCCCCGCCGGATCGGTTGCGAAGTCCGGCACCGTGCCGACCCTGCTCCAGCCCGCCGCCGCGTACATCCGCTCGGCGGGGCTGCCGGTCTCGGTGTCCAGCACCAGCGTCCGCAGCCCGCGCTCGACGGCCGCCGCCTCCAGTGCCGCGAGCAGCCGGCCGGCCAGCCCTTGCCCCCGGTCCGCCCGGTGCACCATCAGCTTGGCGACGTCCGCCCGGTGTCGGCCGTTGGCCGTGGCCGCCGGACGCAGCTGCACCGTCCCGGCGATCCGGCCGCGCCCCGCGCCGTCCGCCTTCCCCGGCTCGTCCGTCCCGCCGGTGCCCGCGGCCCCGTCCGCCTCGGCGACCCAGAGCAGCAGCCGCTCTTCGGCCACGTCCGGAGCCAGCGCCCGCCACCAGTCGGCCGCCGCGGCCCGGTCGAGCGGGGCGAGGAAGCCGACCGAGGCGCCGCCGTCGACGGTGTCCGCCAGCAACCCGCCCAACTGCTCCGCCGAGCCGTGCAACTCCTCCGCCGTCAGCAGCCGGATTGTGTACATGCTCACTCCTTCGTCCGCGGCCGGTCCGCGAGCGGCCCGGTGCGCCATACTCGCCGGTACCCGGCGCCGCGCCGGGTCTCCGGGCCCGGCATCCGCACCCCGCCGTCCGCCTGGAGTCCGCGCATGGTCGTCCGCGCATGACCGTCCGCGCCCGGTCGTCCGCGCCCGGTCGTTCACCCCGCCGAGAGTACAAGGAGCCCCCGTGGCGAAGCCGCCCAGGATCGACCCCGCCGACCTGCTCGCCGTCGGCGACCTGCTCACCGACGAGGAGCGCCTCGTCCGCGACACCGTGCGCAGGTTCGCCGACGACCGGATCCGCCCCCACATCGGCGACTGGTTCGAGCGCGGCGTCTTCCCCGCCCGTGAACTCGCCCCCGAACTCGGCGCCCTCGGCGTGCTCGGCATGCACCTCGACGGCTACGGCTGCACCGGCTCCAGCGCCGTCGCGTACGGCGTGGCCTGCATGGAACTGGAGGCCGCCGACTCCGGTCTGCGCAGCTTCGTGTCCGTCCAGGGCTCGCTGGCCATGCGCTCCATCCACGCCTTCGGCTCCGAGGAGCAGAAGCAGCGCTGGCTGCCCGGCCTCGCCGCCGGTGAGCTGATCGGCTGCTTCGCCCTCACCGAACCGGACTTCGGCTCCGACCCCGCCAACATGCGCACCCGGGCCCGTCGCAAGGGCGCCGGCGAGGGCGCGGACTGGGTGCTCTCCGGCTCCAAGATGTGGATCACCAACGGCGGCATCTCCGACGTCGCGGTCGTCTGGGCGCAGACCGAGGACGGCGTGCGCGGCTTCCTGGTCGAACCCGGCACGCCCGGCTTCACCACCACCGACGTGTCCGGCAAGCTGTCCCTGCGCGCCTCGGTGACCAGCGCCCTCGCCTTCGACGACGTCCTCCTGCCCGCCGACGCCGCGCTGCCCGGCGTCACCGGCCTGCGCGGACCGCTCTCCTCCCTCAACGAGGCCCGCTACGGGATCCTCTGGGGCACCGTCGGCGCGGCCCGCGACTGCTACACCTCCGCCCTCGACTACGCCAAGAGCCGCGTCCAGTTCGACCGCCCGATCGCCGGGTTCCAGCTCACCCAGCAGAAGCTCGTCGAGATGATGCTGGAGGTCGAGAAGGCCTACCTGGTCGCGCTGCGGATCGGCCGCCTCAAGGACGAGGGAGCGGCCCGGGCGGCGCACATCAGCTTCGGCAAGCTCAACAACGTGCGCGCCGCCCTGGAGATCGCCCGCAGCGCCCGCACCGTGCTCGGCGCCAACGGCATCACCACCGCCTACCCGGTCCTGCGGCACGCCAACAACCTGGAGTCGGTGCTCACCTACGAGGGCACCAGCGAGATCCACACCCTCGTCCTCGGCGAGGCCATCACCGGCGAGTCCGCCTACCGCTGACCGCTGATCCCTGATCGCGGACCTCTCCCGGCACGAAAACCGGTACCGGTCCGGGGCCGTTCATGGCTAACGTCCTGCCCATGAACGGCCCGACGAACCCGCCCACCAGCACCACCACCGCGACGACCACGCTCTGGCGCCCGACCGGCCCTCAGGAGCTGGCCCTGGTCGAAGCGGCGGACTGGCGCGCCTGGCCGCCGCGCCTGCCCGATCAGCCGATCTTCTACCCGGTGCTGAACGAGGACTACGCGATCCGCATCGCCCGTGACTGGAACGTGCCCGCCTCCGGCGTCGGCTACGTCACCCGCTTCGAGGTCGACACCGCCTTCCTCACCCGCTACCCCGTCCGCCAGGCCGGCGGCCGCACCATCCTCGAACTCTGGGTCCCCGCCGAGGAGCTGCCCGAGTTCAACCGCCACCTGGTCGGACGCATCGAGGTGGTCCACGAGTTCCGGCCCCGGTCGTGACGGCCCCGCTCATGACGGCGCCGGGCACGACGGCTCCGGTCCTCCTGACCTCGGCCCAGGCCACCAGCACGACGGCGCTGCTCACCGAGGCCGCCGCCGCCCGCGGGCTGGCCACCGCCGTTCTGACCGGCGACGGCACCGTCGACCGACTGGCCGGCCGGCCGGTCCACTGGTACGGCGGACCGTTCGCCGCCGACCGGATCGCCGACCGTCTCGATCTCGCCCCGCTCGAACCGGCCGACGACTGGCTCGCCGCCCTGCCCGAGGAGTTCACCGGCCGCCGGATCGAACTGACCACGCTCGCCGAGGCCTGGACGCTGCGCCGCCCGGCCTTCGTCAAACCGCCCGCCGACAAGTCGCTGCCGCCCGCCGTCTACGCCGACGGCGGCCGCCTGCCGCGCACCGGCGAGCGGATCGGCCCCGACACACCCGTCCTGGTCAGCGACCCGGTGACGTTCGGCGCGGAGTACCGGCTCTTCGTCCTCGACGGCGCCGTGCGCACCGGCAGCCGCTACGCCCGCTTCGGCCGGCTCGACCCCGGCCCGCTCACCGGGCCGGCCGTCGCGTTCGCCCGGCGGCTGCTCGCCGCCGTCGGGCCGAGCCTGCCCAGCGCCGTCGCCCTCGACGTCGGGACGCTGCTCGACCCCTACGACCCGGCCGAGCGGTGGGCCGTGGTCGAGGCCAACCTGCCGTGGTTCGCCCACTGCTACGCCGCCGATCCGGCGAGCGTCCTGGACGTCGTGCTCCGTGCGGCGGGCCCGGCCGGAGCGGTGCGGGCCGCCGACCGGCGCTTCGTACGCCGCGCCGACCGGCACGCGTGAGCTCCGCCGCGGGCCGTCTGCGGACGGGGGCATTGCGGACCGGGGGATTCCGGACGCCGCCCGTCCACCCGGCCGTCCCTTGCAGGACACCCGGCGGTCCGGCGGGGAGTGAAGCATGGCGCGGTCGCCGGCACCCGCCCCGCCGCGGAGGCGGTCGGCACCCGCACCGTGAAAGGAACCGCCCCTCATGTCCACACCGCCGCTGCCGCGCCCCCGGGTCCTCGTCGTCGGGATCGACGGCGTCCGGTACGACCTGCTGGAGCAGGTGCCGATGCCGAGGCTCGCGGAGGTCGCCGACGCCGGGTTCCTCGTGCCCGTGACGGTGGCGGACACCACGCCCACCATGTCCGGCCCGTGCTGGGCCACCATCGTCACCGGCGTCGAGCCCGCCAAGCACGGCGTGTGGGGCAACCACCTGGGCGGCAACCGGCTCGACGTCTTCCCCGACTTCACCACCCGGCTGGCCCGCGGCGACCACCGCAGCACCTTCGTCGCCGCCGGCTGGGACCCGCTGGTCATCGGCGTGTCCGGCGGTCCGCTGTTCCGCGCCCCCGGCCGGCTCTGCTACGTGGCCCCCGCCGACGACACCCCCGAGGCGTGGGAGGCCGTGGACGAGGAGGTCACCCGGGAGGCCGTCGACGTGCTGCGCGACGCCGACCCCGAGGCCTCCTTCGTCTACCTCGGCGCCGTCGACGAGACCGCCCACTTCCTCGGCTGCGGCGAGGAGTACCGCGCCGGGATGCGGGCCGCCGACGAGCGCCTCGGCCGGCTGCTGGACGCGCTGCGCGCCCGGCCCGGGTACGCCGAGGAGGCCTGGACGGTCATCGTCGTCACCGACCACGGCCACGTCGACGCCGGCGGCCACGGCGGGCGCACGCCCGAGGAGCGCACCGCCTGGGTCGCCTGCGCCGGCCCCGGCATCCCGGCCGCCCCGCCCGTCGGCGAGATCCGACACCCCGACGTCGCCGCCCAGGTGTACGCCGCGCTCGGCCGCCCGATCGACCCGCACTGGACCCTGGACGGGCGGCCCTTCCCGCTCGCCGTCCCCGTGGCGGCGCCCTGATCGCCGGCGACGCCCGCCGCCGTCCGTCGCGGCCGGGTCCGGCAGTATCCGGCAACCGGGTGGCCGACGCACCCGCCGACACCCGGGCGGGTGCGGCCGGGCTGCGCCGCCGGCCGCGACGGGCCAGGCTCGACCGGGGGAAACCCCGAGAGCGGCCGGGCGCGCGTACGCCTCAAGGTGGAGGAGCTACCCCCCAAGGGCGGCGGAAGGTCGCGACCTTCCGGTGACGCTCCGGCACCCCGGCGGGCACCAGGATGGAAGACGACCGGGGGCGGGTCCCGGAGCCGGTGAGGCGAACGCCGCGCGGCGCGGCGGAACGGCACCACAGCACCACAGCAGCACCACGAGGGAAAAGGACGGGCGGGCATGAACGGCATCGCAGGCAAGATCGCACTCGGAGTGGCGGGCACCGGCATGGCCGTCGCCGTCGCGGCCGTGGCGGTCGGGCCGAGGGTGGCCGAGTGGTACGACGGCCGGCACCAGGAGCAGTCCAGCTACAGCAGCGGCAGCGCGGCCAAGGCCGACCGGCGCGCCGTACCGGGCTGGCTGCCCGACAACGCCTCGTCCGTCCGCTACCTGATGTCCACCACCGGCGACGACCGCCTGCTGACCGCCACCCTCCCGGAGGGGCGCCTGCCCGTCGGCTGCCGCACGGGCGAACCCGGCAAGGGCGGCCACCCGGCGCCGGCCTCGCTCAGGGCGGGCTGGTTCCCGGAGGGGATCACGGCCAGGGCCACCGGCTCCTGCGGCCACTACACCGTCGCCCTGACCGGCAACCAGATCTTCGCCTGGCAGGACGGCGCCGCCGTCCAGGCCGCCCTGCGGGCCGAACGGCTCGCACGCTGAGACGCCGTCACCGGGGTCGGGCCGCTCCGCCGGGCGGCGGCAGGGCGGCCGACCCCCGACTGTCGGCGGTCCGGGGGGCTGCGGTAGGACGGAGCGAGCACGAATGCCGTGCCCGTTCCGAGAGGAGCCCCATGCCTGGTCCGACCGCCGGTTCCGCCGGTGACACGTCGACCGCCTCCGCCTCCGCCTCCGCCGCCTCGACCGCCGCCACCTCGGCCTCCACCTCCACCTCCACCGACGCCGCGGCAGCCGTCGTCGCCGAGGCCGGCACCGCACCCACCGACGCCGTGACCGCCAAGGCCCGGACGGCCGGCGGCGCGAGCGGCCGCGCCACCATCGGCGTCCTCGGCGGCCTGGTCGCCCTCGGCCCCCTCACCACCGACCTCTATCTGCCGGGCCTGCCCGCGATCGCCGACGACTTCGGCGCCGAACCGGCCGCCGTCCAGCTCACCCTCACCTTCTCGATGTTCGGTGTCGCGGCCGGCCAGCTGATCTTCGGCCCGCTCAGCGACCGCTTCGGCCGCCGCCCGCCCCTGCTCGTCGGGCTCGTCCTCTACACCCTCGCCAGCCTCGTCTGCGTCGTCGCGCCCAACCTGCCGGTGCTGATCGCCGCCCGCTTCGTCCAGGGCGCCGCGGGCGCCGCCGGACTGGTCATCGGCCGCGCCGTCGCCCGCGACCGCTTCGAGGGCGTCGCGATGATCCGCTTCCTCGCCTCCATCACCCTGATATCCGGCCTCGCCCCGATCCTCGCCCCGCTGTTCGGCGCGCAACTGCTGCGCGTCACCTCCTGGCGTGGCACCTTCGGGGCCCTGGTCGCCCTCGGCCTGCTGCTCGCCCTGGTGGCGTTCGGCGCACTGCGCGAAACCCTCCCGGCGTCCGCCCGACGCGGCGGCGGCCTGGCCGCCACCCTGCGCACGATGGGTGGGCTGCTGCGCGACGTGCCGTTCCTCGGGCTGCTGCTCACCAGCACCTTCGCGTTCGGTGCGCTGTTCGGCTACATCAGCGGCTCGTCGGTGGTGCTGCAGCACGTCTACCACGTCTCGCCGCAGACCTACAGCCTGCTGTTCGGCCTCAACTCGGTGGCCATCGTCGCGTCCACCCAGGTGAACGGGCGGATCCTGGCGCCCCGGTTCGCCGCCGCCACGCTGATGCGGGCGGGCCTGATGACGCTGATCGCCGCCGGGGTGGTCCTGTTCCTGGTCACCGCCGTCTGGGACGGCGGGCTGATCGCCGTCTGCGGCTCGCTGTTCGTGATGATGGCCGGGCTCGGCGTCGTCCTGCCGAACTCGGCGGCCCGGGCGCTCAGTCTGGTCTCACCGCAGGCCGCCGGCTCCGCCTCCGCGCTCCTCGGTACCGCCAACTTCCTGTGCGGCGCGGTCGTCGCCCCGCTCAGCAGCCTGGGCGGCAACCCCTCGGCGGTACTGCTCGCGGTAGTCGTGCTCAGCTGCGCGGTGCTCGCGGCGGCGTCCTACCTGCTGCTCCTGCGCCCGGGGCGGCCCGCCCCGGAGCCGGCCGCCGCCTGACCCGGCGCCGAACGGGGTCCGCCGGGGGGGGGGGGGCCCCGGGGGGGGGGCGCCGCGGCGCGGGCCGCCTGGGGGGGGGCGGCGGGGCGGCCCCCCGGGGGCCCGCCCCCCCCCCCCGGCGGGGGAGTGGAGCGGGGGCGAGGCTGACAATTGACAGTTGACGCTATCTGTCAGCTGTTATCTGTCAGTTGTCATCTGTTAGCTGTCAACTGTCATCCGCCCGTCGTCCGTTCGTCGTCCTGCGGTCCTCAGGCGATCGAGAAGTCGTCGCCGTAGACGTTGCCCTGGCCGTACCAGCCGTGCAGGTACACGGTCACCGTGCCGGAGGCGCCGGTGGTGAACGGGACGCTGAGCTTGGTCCAGCCGGAGCCGCTGGTCCAGGCGGAACCGGTGGCGCCGCCGCTCACGCCGATGTAGGAGTAGTTGCCCTGGACCCAACCGGTCAGCGTGTACGCCTTGTTGGGCGCCAGCGTGACGGTCTGGGCGCACTCGCCGCTCTGCGACGCGGTGGCCGCGGCCTGCAGCGCGTAGGAGCCGGAGTGGACCGGGGTGCTCACCACGGAGCCGCCGGCCTGGCAGGTCCACGGACCCAGGCTGCCGGTCTCCAGACCGCCGTTGGCCAGACCGCCGGGCGGGGTGACCCCGGTGACGGTCAGCGTGTAGGTGGCGGTGTGGCTGCCCGAGGCGGCGGTGCCGGTGACGGTGAGCGGGTAGGTGCCGGGGACGGTGGTGGCCGCGGTGTTGACGGTCAGCGTCGCGGGCGAACCGGCGGTGACGCTACCGGGGTTGACCGCGGCGGTGACGCCGGCGGGCGCGCCGCTCACGCTGAGGGCCACGCTCTGCGCGGAGCCGGAGACGACCCCGGTGTTGACGGTGGCGCTGGCGGACGAGCCCGCCGCGACCGAACCGGCGGCCGGGTTCACGCCGACCGAGAAGTCGTTGCCCGGCTGGGTGCCCGACACGGTCAGCGTGTAGGTGGCGGTGTGGACGCTGCCGGTGGCGGTGGCCTTGCCGGTGACGGTGAGCGGGTAGGTGCCGGGGGCGGTAGTGGCCGCGGTGTTGACGGTCAGCGTCGCCGGCGTGCCGGCGAGGACGCTGCCGGGGTTGACCGCGGCGGTGACGCCGGCGGGCGCGCCGCTCACGCTGAGGGTCAGGCTCGGCGCGGTGCCGGAGGGCGAACCGGGCGTGGTGATCTCGGCGGTGGCGACGGTGGCGGTGGTCGACGAACCGGCCGCCACGGTGCCCGCTCCGGGGTTCACGGTGATCGAGAAGTCGCTGTTCGGCGGGTAGTTGCTGGTGAACGGCGCGAAGATCTTGCTGAAGTCCCAGTTGTTCTGCTGGATCCCGGAGCAGTCGTCGCGTCCGCCGACACCGGGGCACTTGCCGGTGTCGCGCTGCAGCGCCCAGAACGACAGCGTGTTGATGCCCTTGGAGAGGGCCCAGTTGTAGACCGAGGTCGCGTTGGCCAGCGTGAAGGTCTCCGCCGCACCGAAGTCGTCGATGCCGGGCATCTCGATGATGCCGATGGAGTTCCAGAGCTGCGAGGGCGTCCGGGTCGGGTACAGCTTGGCCAGCTGGTTGTACAGGCCCGTCACCGCGGTCTGGGTGTCGACGGCCATGTCGTGCGTGGCGTTGTCGTAGTAGTCGAAGGTCATCAGGTTGACGACGTCGATCCGCGCGTTGTTGGCGACGGCGTTCTTCAGCAGCGCGATGCCGTTGGCGGCGGGGCCGCTGGTCGTCGTGGGCAGCGTGTAGGCGAACTGGATCTGCCGGCCGTTGACGGCGGCCCAGTCCTGCGTCAGCTTGATCGCCTTGTTGCGGCGGTCGACGCCCGCGGAGTTGTCCAGCGAGTCGGCCTCGATGTCGAGGTCGATCCGGCTGATGTCGTACGTGGTGATGAGCTTCTGGTACGCGGCGGCGATCTGGTTGACGTCGGTGCAGCTGTCGGCCAGTTCGGTGCCGGTGGTGTCGGCGGTGTAGCCGCCGAAGGACGGGATCACGTCGCCGCCGTTGGCCCGGATGGTGGCGAAGTCGGCGCCGAAGGACGACTGTGCGATCGGCAGCGCGGTGTTGCCGTTCCAGTACGGGGTGCAGGAGCCCTTGGTGGCGGTCTGCAGGAACGCCATCGTCAGGTGCTTGGCACCGGACTGGGCGGACAGCGCGGCGGGGCTCTCCCCGGTCCAGGACTCGAAGTACGGGGCGAAGACCCGGGTGGGCAGCGGGGCCGCAGCGGTGACCGAGGTACCGGCCGCGACGGTCGCCGGGCTCGTGGGGGCCGCGCCGGCCGTCGTCGCGCCGGCGACCAGGCCGGCCGAGGCGACGAGCGTGGCGCAGGCCGCCAGGGCGGCCTGAACTGTTCGGTGTAGACGCATGGATTCTCCAACAGACTTGGTGGGGCAGGGCGTTGGTGAAGCGTGCGGAACTGCGCTGCGGACCTGCGGGGGAATGCGGGGGCGTGCGGAACCCTCGTAGGGGAGGGGGCCGTGCGGCGGAACGGTGGCGCGGGGGTGTGCGAAATCCCGCAGGCACGCGCACGGACGGGCGGCGTGCGCGGACGCGCGTACGCCGTGGCGGGGCCTGGGGGCGGAGCGGAGCAGGGCAGGGCAGTGCCTCAGCCGCCGGTGGTCACACCCCCACAGTGCATCCCGGTCGGATCGACATGCCTATGGTTGGACTAGACCAGTCGTCTGTCAAGAGTCTTTACAGTTCGTCAGCGAAGCAGCGTGGCACGGAGGTTGGCCGACGGATGGTCAACCGCCAACAAACCGGTTGTGGCCCGGCCGCCCGCTCCGACATCATCGGGGTATGCGAGACCTCGACTGGAAGTTCGACAGAGAGGGCGCCTGCCGCCCGCACGGGTGAGCCCCCGGCCCCCGGGTCGCGACCCGCCGCCATCGGCGGGCGACGGCCGGACCAAGTCCGTTCGCTTCCGCGCCTGTTCATCCGTTCTGCCACTCTCCCGCGTTCCGCCCGCCGGCCCGGCGACTCTCCCGGGCGCGCGTCCACGCGGAACGCCCCTCACTCCGAAGCGCCCGCCGCCGGGCGCCCGCCCGCGTACCGCCGCGCCCGTGCGGCCGAACACCCGCCGCCGCGCGACGTGCGCCCCGTGCTCACGCGTCTCATGTTTGCCGACCCCTGGAAAGGAGGAACCCGTGGACCAGTACATCGCGTCCGATGACAAGGACACCGCCTGGAGCCTCGTCTGAGTCGGGGTTTGTGCCGTGGCCGCGCGGTGGTCGTCGCGCGCGGCCACGGTGGCCCGGAGCTCAGGACACCGGGCCGTTCGGGGGCTCGCCGGGCGGTTCAGGCCGGCGGGCAGAGGGTGGTGCGCAGCGCGTCCAGGATCTTGTCCGCCTTCTCCGGTCCGAAACCCTGGGGGTGGGTGGGATCCGTGAAGCGTTGGTTGACCAGGTCCATCAACTTGGCCCGGTCCTTCGGGAACTGATACATCGACTGGCACTGCTCGCGGGCCCGTTCGACGGCCTGCTCGGGCTGTCCGCCGACGATCGCCGGGTCGATCGCCCGCAGGGCGGCGACCAGCTGCGCGGTGACGTCGGCGGCCGGCTCGGCCGGTAGTCCGGCGTCGGAGGGCGGCGCCGGCTTCGGGGCGGCCGGGGGGTCGGCGGGGGAGCCCGTCGCGGATCCGGTCGGGGAGTCGGGGGCCGGTGCGGAGCCCGTGGTCCCCGGGGAGGGCGGACCGGCGGACGGCTGCGCGGTCGTCGTGGGCGGAGCCGGGGCCGTCGAGGGGGCGTCGGACGCGGCGGTACCGGTCGCCGTGGCGGTCGCTGTGCCGGATGCGGTCGCGGTCGCTGTGCCGGTCGGGTTGCCGGTCGCGGTGGTACCGGCCGCGGTGGCGCCGGAGTCCGAGCCGGAGCTGGAGCACGCGGCGAGGCTCACCGCGGCGCAGGCCGTGAGGGTGGCGGCGAGGAGACGAGTGCGCATGTCGTCACACTGTCATGTTCGCGCCGGTCAAGGGAAGATCTGCCGGGCCCGGGATCGGCTCCCGGACCCGGCATCCGGCTGGGTCAGGACAGCCCGTTGCTCTTCAGCCAGTCCTTGGCGACCGCCGACGGGTCCTCCTTGTCGACCGCGACCTTCTTCATCAGGGCCAGCAGCCCCGGCGTGTCCAGCTTGGCGGACACCGCGTTGAGCGCGGCGGTCGCCGTCGTGTCCACCTTGGCCTTGTTGACCAGCGGCGTCACGTTCTGGGCGGCGAACAGGTTCTTCGGGTCGGTCAGCGGGACGAGCTTCAGCTGTGTGATCTTCGGGTCGGTGGAGAAGACGTTGCCGACCTGCACCGAGCCGTCCTTGACCGCGTTGGCCGTGGTGTCGCCGGTCGACTTCCACTCCTTGAACGTCACGCCGTAGACGTCCTTGAGCGGCTGCTCCTGGCGCGACTTGAACTCCGGCGGACCTCCGATGGTGAACTCGCCCGCCTTGCCGGCCAGGTCGGCGATCGACTTCAGCCCGTACTTGTCGGCCGTCTCCTGGCTGACGCTCAGGGTGTCCTTGTCCTCGGCGGGGGAGGAGTCCAGGATCGCGAGCGTGGCCGGCAGCGACTTGGTCAGTGCGGCGTTCACGGCGGCGGTGCTCGGGTCGGACGACTTGTTGCCCAGGTAGGCGAGCAGCGAGCCGTTGTACTCGGGCAGCACGGACAGGCTTCCGCTCTGCACCTGGTCGTAGAGCACCTCGCGGCTGCCGATGTTGAACTTCTCCTCGACCTTCACGCCCTTGGCCTTGAGCGCCTGCGAGTAGATCGAGCCGAGCAGCACGTTCTCGGGGAAGTTGGCCGAGCCGACCACGACCGTCCCGCCGGCCGCGGCACCCGCGGAGGTGCTGCCGGCGGGCGCCGGTGCCGCCGAGCCCTTGCCGCCCAGCGGGTCGTCGCCGGAGGAGGAGCAGGCCGTCGCGGTCAGCGCGAGCGCGGCGAGGGCGGCAGTGCGACGGCCGGCCGTCACCGCTCTCAGCGGCGCGGATGCGGATGTCGACATGGTGATTGGTGTCCTTTCGAGGTGGACGTCACGGTCGGGTGGAGGAAATGGCGATGGAGACGGCACGAGGACGGCATGGAGAGGGCGAAGGGGACGGTGAGGAAGCCGGCGAAGGGGACAGAGTGGCGGCGACACGCCGGGCGGCCGGCACGGTCATGTCGGCTGCCGGGCCGCGGCCAGCTGCTGGGCGCGCAGTCCGGGCGGGAGCGCGTACCGGGTGAGCAGGGCGAAGAACGCCTGGGCCCCGACGGCGAGCAGCACGACCAGCAGCGCGCCGCCGATCGTCATCGCGTAGTCCCGGGTGGCCAGCCCGTCGACGACGTACCGGCCGAGACCGCCGAGCCCGACGTACGCGGCCACCGTCGCCGTCGCGATGACCTGCACGGTCGCGGTCCGGAAACCGGCCAGCAGGGTCGGCAGCGCCGACGGTACGCAGACCTGCCAGAGCACCTGCGGGTGCGTCAGCCCGACGCCGCGCGCCGCGTCCCGCACGTCCGGGTCGGTGCCGCGCACCCCCTCGACGGCGGCGACCAGCAGGGGCGGCGCGGCCAGCGCGACCAGCGGCACCAGCACGGCGGTGTCGCCGACCCCGGCGAGCAGCACCGCCAGTGTCACCAGCCCGAGCGTGGGCAGGGCGCGGGCGGCGCCGGCCAGCGCGGTCACCACGGTGACGCCGCGCCCGGTGTAGCCGATCAGCAGCCCGAGCGGGACGGCCAGCAGCGCGGCGAAGAGCAGCGCCTCGCCGGAGAACAGCAGGTGCTCGGCGATCCGGTGCGCGATCGAGTTCGGACCGCTGCGGCGGTCCGGGTCGGAGAAGAAGTCCCCGAGCCAGGTGAGCCAGTTCACCGGCCCGCTCCCTTCTCCCGCACGGCCCAGGGCGCCAGCAGCCGGCGGGCGCCGACCAGCAGCAGGTCCACGGCCAGCGCGAGCGCGGCGATCAGGACGATCCCGGCCACGATCGGGGTCGGGAAGGTGCGCTGGAAGCCGTCGACGAACAGGTAGCCGAGCCCGCCGCGTCCGACCAGCGCGCCCACCGAGGCCAGCGAGATGCTGGAGACGGCCGCCACCCGCAGACCGGCCACCAGGTAGGGGACGGCGGCGGGCAGTTCGACGGCGGCCAGCCGGTGCCACGGCCCGTACCCCATCGCGGTCGCGGCCTGCCGCACCGGGTCGGGCACGGCGCGCAGCCCGTCCACCGTGGTGGGCAGCAGCACGGCGAGCGCGTAGAAGGTGAGCGGGATCATCACGGTCGCCTGGGTGGCCAGCCCGGTGTAGGGGATGAGCACCACGAAGACGGCCAGCGAGGGCAGCGCGTAGACGATGTTGAAGACGGCGGCGAGCGGCTGGTAGAGCCGTGGGTAGCGGGTGCAGGCCAGCCCGAGCGGGATCGCCAGCAGCAGGCCGATCAGTACCGGGAGCAGCGCGATGGCGGCGTGGTCGGCGAGCAGGTCGCCGAGGTAGCCGAGGTGGTCCCCGATCCAGTACCAGCGGATGATCGGTTCATCGTCCACCGGTGGCTCCGTCCTTTTCGGCCCCGGCTTCTGCCTCGGCCCCGGCTTCTGCCTCGGCCGCCGCGGCCCGGTCCGTCGTGAGGGCGGCGTCGCCAGCGGCAGCGGCAGCGGTGTCGGCGTCCGTGTCGTCGGCGACAGTGGCCGGGATCAGGGCCGGGGACGGGGCCGGGCGGGCCGCGAGCGCGGCCAGCACCGCCTCGCGGTCGGCCGTGCCGGTCACCCGGCCGTCGGCGTCCAGGGCGACGGCGATCCCGGCGGGGGAGAGCACGGCGGCGTCCAGAGCGGCGCGCAGCGTGTCGGCCTCGGGCCGGAACCCGGGCGCCGAATGGAGGGCGGCTCCCGCGGTGTCCCGGTCGATCCACCCGATCGGGCGGCGCGCGTCGTCCAGCACGAGCTCCCACGTGCCGAAGCGCGCCCCGATGCCTGCCCCGCCTGCCCCGCCTGCCACGCCGTTCGCGCGGCCACCCGGTCCACCCGGTCCGCCCGGTATCGGCCGGACGGCCACGGCCGTGGCGGGGCGCAGCCCGAGCCCGCGCAGGCCCCGGTCACGGCCGAGGAAGGCGGCGACGTCCGCGTCGGCGGGCGCCGTCAGCAGCGTGTGCGGGTCCGCCAGCTGGGCGATCCGGCCGTGCTCGCGCAGCACCACCACCTGGTCGCCGAGCCGGACGGCCTCCTCGATGTCGTGCGTCACGAACAGCACCGTCTTGTGCAGCTCGGACTGCAGGCGCAGCAGCTCCTCCTGGAGCCCGGCCCGCACCACCGGGTCGACGGCGCTGAACGGCTCGTCCATCAGCAGCACCGGCGGGTCGGCGGCCAGAGCCCTCGCCACGCCGACGCGCTGCTGCTGGCCGCCGGAGAGCTGGAACGGGTAGCGCTTGGCGGTCTCCGGGGCGAGTCCGACCAGGTCGAGGAGCTCGGCCGCCCGTGCCCGGGCCTTCTTGCGGTCCCAGCCGAGCAGGTACGGGACGGTCGCCACGTTGTCGATCACCCGGCGGTGCGGGAACAGCCCTGCCTGCTGGATGACGTACCCGATGCCGCGCCGCAGCTTGGCCGGATCCAGTGCCGCCACATCGGTGCCGTCCAGCAGCACCCGGCCCGAGGTCGGCTCGACCATGCGGTTGACCATCCGCAGCAGGGTGGTCTTCCCGCAGCCGGACGGTCCGACCAGCACGGTCGTGCGACCGGTGGGAACGTCGAGGTCGAGGCCCTCGACGGCGACCGTGCCGTCGGGGTGGCGCTTGCCCGCGCCGTCGAATCTGATCACGGGGGTGTTCCTCGTCTCGGCGGTCCCCGGCGGCGGCGCCGATGGTGTCGTCTGGCGGTCTGTCGGTCTCGGTCGGTGTGCCTGTCGGTCGCGTGACTGCCCGCCATGGCGGCGGTGGAAACTCTGATCAGCCTATGACCTGACGACCCTGGTGTCCCTGATTTACCAGCCGTGGTCGGATCCGCCGGGTGTCGCGGCCCGCGCGGATCCGACCACCGGCCGGGGTTCCGCTCCCGGCTCGCTCACCCTCCCTGACGGGTCGGCAGCCCGGCCGCCGCCCAGCCGACGAACCCGCCGTCCAGGTCGGTCGCGCGGTGCAGGCCCAGCTCGCGCAGCGACGCCGCCGCCAGGCTGGAGGCGTACCCCTCCGAGCAGACCAGGATCACCTCCAGGTCGTACCCGGTGGCCTCCGGGATCCGGTGACCGCCCGTCGGATCCAGCCGCCACTCCAGGACATTGCGCTCGATGACCAGCGCGTCGGGGATCTCGCCCTCGGCCGCGCGCTGCGCCGCCGGGCGGATGTCCACCAGCAGCGCGCCGTCGCGGTGCGCGCGGTAGGCCTCCTCGGCGCCGGGCCGGTGGACGCCCTCGCGGGAGCGGGCGAGCAGGTCGTCGATCGTGGTCACCACTGGTCGGGTCCTTCCTCGGAGGTGCGGACCAGGCCGCCGGCCCGCAGTTCGTAGTGCGCCATGGAGTGGAGCGGCGGCGAGTAGGCGTGCAGCGTCACGGCGGGGCCGGACGCGGTGTTGCGGACGTCGTGCACGTAGTCGGGGCCGAACGCGCGGGCGGTGCCGGACTGGATGCGCCGGATCAGCAGGCCCTGCTCGGGGCCGCCCAGCGACAGCTCCTCCAACTCTCCCAGCGCGACGGTGAACGCGCCGCGCGAGCCGCCGTGGTCGTGGAAGCCGGTGGACTGGCCGGGCAGCCAGCTGATCAGCCAGACCTCGTGGTCCTCGTCGGCGGCGAGCCGGCGGTACCAGCGCTCCTCGGTGGAGAGCCGGACGTGGTGGATCCACTGCTCGGGCTGTTCGGCCAGCTCGCGGACGATCGTCCGCAGCGTGTTCGGGGTGAGCGGCGCGCGGGTGTCCCCGGCGGCGGGTGCGCAGGCCGGAGCCGGCGCCGAGGCCGGGGCGGGTGTGTCGGGTGCGGTCGTGGGCGTCTCGGGGGCGAGGTTCAGGCTCATGCGGGCGTCCTCGGGAAAGGCGGGAGGGAAACGGAGACGTGGTGGCGCACGCACCGGACCGCACGGGTGCGACACCGGTGGACGGCACGCTCACGCCGGGCGAAGGCGCGTCAGGAAGACGGGTGTGGCTGTGCGGCGCGAACCCTGGGGGACGTCACAGGGCGGAGCCGAGGGGGAAGGGAAAGATCAACAACAGGCACAGATGGAACTCGCCTGGCGTCGGAGGTCGACGTGCAGGCGGCAGACCAGAGTGGTGCCGGAGTCCATGTGCCGGATCCTTCCCGACGGAAGCGGCAGGAGTCAAGCGAGCACCGTCACAGCTGCCCGTTGCGCCCCTGGTCGGGCGCGGTGGCGCCGCGCTCCGCGCCGGGCGCCCGGCCGGGCCCCGGCACGCTCCCCGTCCGGTCCGGACCCCGGCCGTTGGTCTTGCGGTCCGGCGCCGGCATCGGCGCCGCTGTCGGGGCTGGTGCCGGCGCCGGACCGGCGGCTCCCGTGGTCGCCGAGCCCGCCGCCCCCGACCCGGAGGCCGACCCCGCCCCGGAGGCCGACCCAGCCCGCGCCGCCGACCCCGACGCCGCCGCCTCGGCCTCCGCCAGTGCCGCCGCGACCGCCGGCGCGGCCTGCTCGCCCAGGTACCGGCCGAGCGTCTGGTACGCGTCGAACTGCCGGTGGTCGAACCACTGGTCGCCGGCGCCGTCGTCCGGGAACGCCGGATCGGCCACCGCGTACGCGTGCAGCTCGTACGGCATGCCCGGGGTGAGCACGGCCTGAGCGACGATCAGCGTGCCGTGCCGGGCCGCCGCGTCCGGCGGGGCGCCGGCCTCCCCGAGATCCAGCGGCCACGGGTAGGTGATGTCGCCGACCACCACCGCCCGGGCCGAGAGCCGCTCGGCCAGCCGCGCCGCCAGACCGCGCAACGGCGGCTGGCCGCTCCCCCCGCTCCCCCCGCTCCCCCCGCGCCCGCCGCCGCCCCCGGCACTGCCCGGGACCAGCAGCTCCGGCTCGCGCAGCGTGATCGCGATGCCCAACTCCTCCCGTGCCAGGGTGATCGCCGCCGCGAGCGCGCCCGCGAAGGCGGAGTCACCGCTCGCGTCGATGCACACCGCCGTCCGCACGCCGTGCCGCAGCAGCTCGACCAGGCCGAGGTTCTCGTAGTGCCCGCCGTCGGTGGTGAGCAGGAACCGCGCGTCCATCGGGTACCGGCCGCAGGCCTCCCGCAGCTGGTAGGAGAGCCGCCGGACGGCGGGCTGCGGCGCGTACCGCCAGTCCCGGTCGGCGGCCCAGAGCGGGGCCAGCGCCGCCGGATTGGGCAGCCAGGTGCCCAGCCGCGCGTTGGTCACCGCGAACAGCCCCTGGTAGGCACGGGAGCGGCGGCCCATCGCGGAGGAGAACGCCGCGCCGGAGACCGCCATCGCGGACTGCACGGTGAGGTCCCGGGCGATGTGCCGCCTGGTGCGCCGCTCCAGCAGGTCGGTGCGCGCGTACCCGACGTCCGGCCCGCCCACGTAGTCGTGCGAGAAGGTGAACGAGACCGCCCGCCGGCCCGGTGGCGTGCGCGCGCTGCCGGAGAGGTTCGCCGCCGCCGCGAAGATCACCTGGGGGAAGTCCGGCCGCCGGGCGCCGTAGTGGCTGAGCCGGGTCTGCTCGCGGAAGAAGTGGTACGGCCGGGCCAGCACCTCCCCGCCCCGGTCCGCCCCGGCGTCCGCGCCCCCGCCCTCGCCCCCGTCCCCGCCCCCGTCCTCGACCACCCGCCGGACGGCGAAGGCCGAGGCGAGCCGGCGCCGGTAGAAGGGGTGCAGGCCCATCCAGGTCTGGTCGAGGTTGAGCCCCACCGTGACCAGGACCAGCGGCAGCAGGACCTGGATCGCGCGCGGCCAGCCGTGCCCGGTGGCCACCGCCCAGCCGAAGGTCAGCAGCGTGCCGAAGGTGAGCGCGATCAGCGCCGACCAGAGCACCAGGTACTCGGTGATCCGCCCGGTGAGGCCGCCGGTCCGCCGCCGCGCGCCGCCGCGCCGCACCCCGCGCAGCACGCCGCCGAGCACCGCCGCGCCCTGCTCGATGGCGTGCCGGCCGCGCCAGAGGATGCCCAGCAGCAGCGCCAGGTAGCTGAGCAGCACGGTGAGGCTGATGCCGGCCCCGGTCTGCCGGGCACCGACCGCGAGCGCCCGCTGCAGCGCGACCGCGCCCCAGGCCAGACCGGGAACGGCCAGCACGCCGACGGCGGTCAGCGCGGCCAGCGCGAGCGCGCCGTGCGAGAAGCGGCGCAGCACGCGGGGCAGCGGGGTGTTCCAGCCGAGCCAGGAGAAGGTGAGCAGCCACAGCAGCCACCCGGTGGCGGCGGCCGCCAGCAGCCCGGCGAGGGCGAACGCGGCGGGGGAGACCACCGACGGCGGGCCGTCCAGGTCGGCGAGCGGGACCAGGTGGTAGAACCGGCTCAGCGCCAGGCCCAGCACCAGGACGGTGGCGAGCAGCAGGGAGAGCGCCGCGACCGTGCCGCGCAGCAGGGTGCCGAGCGCCACCAGCCACTCGCCCGCGCCGTCGGCCAGGTACTTGGAGTGGCGCCGCAGGTGGTCCTCCTCGGGCGAGCCCGGTTCGAGCACCGTGTCGGAGTCCAGCCCGGAGCGGGCCCGGACCGGTCCGCCGGGCGCGGAGTCGCTGAGCGCCAGCTGCATCGCGCCGACGGTGTACCCGCCGCCGGA
This sequence comes from Kitasatospora sp. NPDC057595, assembly GCF_042800875.1. Taxonomy (NCBI): domain Bacteria; kingdom Bacillati; phylum Actinomycetota; class Actinomycetes; order Kitasatosporales; family Streptomycetaceae; genus Kitasatospora; species Kitasatospora sp. NPDC057595. The sequence goes on from NZ_JBHVGL010000008.1 coordinate 103,385, forward strand.
GACCGAGACCAGGTAGCGGGCCTGTTTCAGCCAGGGGCGCAGCGCCTGCAGCGCGCCGAGGGTGACGCAAGCGGCGCGGATGCCGCCGCCGGAGACGCAGAAGCCGAGCCGGGCGTGCTCGCGCCCGGGCGGCACCCGGGCGGCGTTGCGCCAGCGGGCGTGCCGGGCGAGCGGCGCGTGGGCCCTGGGGCCGGGCGGCCAGCGCCCGCCGCGCGCGGTCGCCACCGGCCACGGCGGGATCAGCGCCGGCCCCGCCCCGGCGTCCGCGCGCTCCTCCTCCGGCGGCCGGGGCAGCAGCGCCCGCACCGCCCGGTGCACGGTGGCGCTGCAGACGACCACCGCGACCGCGCCCGCGGGCGGGAGCAGCAGCCACTTGAGCGTGGCGAACGCGGCGGCCGCGGCGAACGGGGCGTCCCCGCCCGACGGTCCGGGGCCGGCGCGGCCGAGCCCGGCGGCCAGCAGGACGTCCTCGGCGAGGTCGCAGCCGCCGGCCAGCACCCCGGCCAGGCCCGCGACGAGCGCGGTCAGCCGCCAGTGCGCCCGGGTGAACACGTACGCCCCGAGCATCCCGGCCGCCGCCAGCGTCACCGCGAGCCCGCCGACCAGCCAGAGGTCGGCGTCCAGCGAGGCGCGGAAGACCGGGGCCCGCCCGGCGAGCACGGCCTCGGCGGCGGCCCGCGATCCGGCCAGCTGGAGCCGGACGTCCAGCGCGCCCTGGCCGGCGGGCGTGCGGTGGACGAACAGCAGCCACCCGAGCACCGCCGGCACCGGCACCCCGAACCCGAGCAGCACCCCGCCCCAGGCGGGCACCCGCCCCGCGCCCCGCGCTCCCTCGCTCGTCCCCACCCGCCACCACCCCCTCCAGCCGCTGCGCGCCGCCACCGTCGGTCGACCGCCACCGTCGGTCGACGGGCTCCTCCGGCGGCGGACCGGAGGAGCGTCACCGGCTTCTTGCCCCGAACAGGGCCGTGCACCTCCCGGATTCACCCGAATGAGTAAGGAGTGCGCTCCCGGGGTAGATGAGCGTTTCATCCCACCTACGGGACCCCGCGTGTCCGCACATCAAGATCGCGTCGGCCGCCTGGCGTTCGACGTATTGTCAGGCGACCGGGGCCGGGCCTACGGTCGAGGCACCCACCCTCTACGCACGTAGACATCCACCGCAGGCTGCACCGCCCGCCGACCCTCGAACCGCGGGCCCGCCCCCGGGACGGGCCGCGGAGTTGCGGAGGTACCCATGTCGCAGATCGTCCGTGCCGCCCTCGTCCAGACCCGCTGGACCGGCGACCAGGAGAGCATGATCGCCCTCCACGAGGGCTACGCCCGCGAGGCCGCCGCCCGGGGCGCGAAGATCCTCGGCTTCCAGGAGGTCTTCAACTCCCCGTACTTCTGCCAGGTCCAGGAAGCCGAGCACTACCGCTGGGCCGAGCCCGTCCCCGACGGCCCCACCGTGCGCCGGATGCGCGACCTCGCCCGCGAACTCGGCCTGGTCCTCGTCGTCCCCGTCTACGAGGAGGAGCAGCCCGGCGTCTACTACAACACCGCCGCCGTGATCGACGCCGACGGCAGCTACCTCGGCAAGTACCGCAAGCACCACATCCCGCAGGTCAAGGGCTTCTGGGAGAAGTACTACTTCAAGCCCGGCAACCTCGGCTGGCCGGTCTTCGACACCGCCGTCGGCAAGGTCGGCGTCTACATCTGCTACGACCGGCACTTCCCCGAGGGCTGGCGCGCGCTGGGCCTGGGCGGCGCGCAGATCGTCTACAACCCCTCCGCGACCAGCCGCAGCCTCTCCGCCTACCTCTGGCAGCTCGAACAACCGGCCGCCGCCGTCGCCAACGCCTACTACGTGGCCGCCATCAACCGCGTCGGCACCGAGGAGTACGGCGACAACGACTTCTACGGCTCGTCCTACTTCGTCGACCCGCGCGGCCGCTTCGTCGGCGAGGTCGCCTCCGACAAGGAGGAGGAACTGGTCGTCCGCGACCTCGACCTCGGACTGATCGAACAGGTCCGCCAACAGTGGGCGTTCTACCGCGACCGCCGCCCCGAGGCCTACGGCCCGCTGACCGAGGCCTGACGGAGGCGAAACCGGTGACCACCAACCCCGTGACCCCCTCGTCCACCACCCCCGCGAGCGTCGCCGCGCCCCGCCGCACCGCCGTCCGCGGCGGGCTCGTGATCACCGCCACCGAGGAGCTGCGCGCCGACGTCCTCATCGAGGGCGAGCGGATCGCCGCCCTCGCCGCCACCGGCAGCGAGGCCGCCCTCTCCTGGACCGCCGACACCGTCATCGACGCGGCCGGCCACTACGTCATCCCGGGCGGCGTCGACGTCCACACCCACATGGAGCTCCCGTTCGGCGGCACCCACGCCTCCGACACCTTCGAGACCGGAACCCGCGCCGCCGCCTGGGGCGGTACCACCACCATCGTCGACTTCGCCGTCCAGCCCGTCGGCGGCAGCCTGCGCCAGGGCCTGGACGCCTGGCACGCCAAGGCGGAGGGCAACTGCGCGATCGACTACGCCTTCCACACCATCGTCTCCGACGTCACCGACGCCGTCCTCAAGGAGATGGACACCCTCGTCGACTCCGGCGAGTCCACCTCCTTCAAGCTGTTCATGGCCTACCCCGGCGTCTTCTACAGCGACGACGGCCGCATCCTGCGCGCCATGCAGCGCGGCGCCGCCAACGGCGGGCTGATCATGATGCACGCCGAGAACGGCATCGCCATCGACGTCCTCGTCGAACAGGCCCTCGCGGCCGGGCGCACCGCGCCCCGCCACCACGGCGAGGTCCGCCGCGAACTGCTGGAGGCCGAGGCCACCCACCGCGCCGTCAAACTCGCCCAGGTCGCCGGCAGCCCGCTCTACGTCGTCCACGTCTCCGCCGCCTCGGCGCTCGCCGAACTCGCCCGCGCCCGCGACGACGGCCACCCCGTCTTCGGCGAGACCTGCCCGCAGTACCTCTTCCTCTCCACCGACAACCTCGCCGAGGAGGGCGCCGACGGCTTCGAGGGCGCCAAGTACGTGTGCAGCACCCCGCTGCGGCCCCGCGAGCACCAGGCGGCCCTCTGGCGCGGCCTGCGCACCAACGACCTCCAGGTGGTCTCCACCGACCACTGCCCGTTCTGCTACACCGGCCAGAAGGAACTCGGCCGGGGCGACTTCTCGAAGATCCCCAACGGCCTGCCCGGCGTGGAGAACCGGATGGACCTCCTGCACCAGGCCGTCGTCGACGGGCACCTCAGCCGCCGCCGCTGGATCGAGATCGCCTGCACGACCCCGGCCCGGATGTTCGGCCTGCACCCCCGCAAGGGCACCCTCGCCCCCGGCGCCGACGCCGACGTCGTCGTCTACGACCCCACCGCCGTGCAGACCGTCTCCGCCGCCACCCACCACATGAACGTCGACTACTCGGCGTACGAGGGGCGCACCCTCACCGGCCGCGCCCGCACCGTCCTCTCCCGCGGCACCGTCGTCCTCGACCAGGGCACCTGGCTCGGCCGGGCCGGCCACGGCACCTTCCTGCGCCGCGGCACCTGCCAGTACCTGGGCTGACCCCGTCCCCCGCGCCCCGTCCCTCTCCCGGTCCCCCGCGCCCCGTCCCTCTCCCGGTCCTCCCTCTCCCGTCCCTCCCTCTCCCGGAGCCCACCATGGACATCGGCCTCGTCCTGCAGACCGACCCGCCCGCGCGCCTGCTCATCGACCGCATGATCCGCGCCGAGCGGGCCGGCTTCAGCCACGGCTGGACCTTCGACTCCTGCGTGCTGTGGCAGGAGCCCTTCGTCATCCACAGCCGCATCCTCGCCGAGACCGGCACCCTCACCGTCGGCCCCATGGTCACCAACCCCTCCACCCGCACCTGGGAGGTGACCGCCTCCCTGTTCGCCACCCTCAACGACATGTACGGCAACCGCACCGTCTGCGGCATCGGCCGCGGCGACTCCGCCATGCGGGTCGCCGGGCGCCCGCCCGCCACCCTGGAGCGGCTCTCCCGGGCCATGCACGCCATCAAGGAACTGGCCGAGGGCCGCACCGCCGAGGTCGACGGCACCGAGCTGCACCTGCCCTGGGTCGGCGAGGGCGCCACCCTGCCGATCTGGATGGGCGCCTACGGCCCCAAGGCCCTCGCCCTGACCGGCCGCCAGGCCGACGGCTTCATCCTCCAGCTCGCCGACCCCTTCCTCACCGAGTACATGGTCAAGGCCGTCCGCCGGGCCGCCGCCGAAGCCGGCCGCGACCCCGACGCGCTCACCGTCTGCGTCGCCGCCCCGGCGTACGTCACCGCCGACGACTCCCCGGCCGCCCTCGCCCACGCCCGCGAGCAGTGCCGCTGGTTCGGCGGCATGGTCGGCAACCACGTCGCCGACCTCGTGCGCCACTACGGCGAACACTCCGGCCTCGTCCCCGAGGCCCTCACCGCCTACATCAAGGACCGCCAGGGTTACGACTACAGCCACCACGGCCGTGCCGGGAACCCCGACACCGCCTTCGTCCCCGACGAGATCGTCGACCGCTTCTGCATCATCGGCCCCACCGCCACCCACCTGGCCCGCCTCGACCAGCTCCGCGACCTCGGCGTCGACCAGTTCGCCGTCTACGCCATGCACGACGCCGTCGAATCCACCATCGACGCCTACGGCACCGACGTCATCCCCCACCTGCGCACGGCCGGCGCCTGACCCCGCCGGCCCGGCCCCGGGAGTGAGTCGGACATTCTTCGCAATCTGGGCGGGTCGGTGTGATGGTGTCAGGCTCTCCGGGGCAGGTGGTGATGCGGGGTGGAACTGGACTGGACCGCCTTCGAACGTTGCTGGTGTGAATCAGCGGCCGGAGCAAGACGGGGCTCCGACGGTCGCTGATCTCGGGCCCTGCGGTGCGTAGAGCCGTTGGCCGTTGGGTGAGGCGCCGGCGGCCACACTTGCGCCCTGTTCTTGCGGCCTGATCAGGCCAGCGCCGCTGCGATCAGTGTTGCCGCCCGGGCGAGCAGCGGTTCGTCGGCGGGAGCGGCAGGCGCCTGCTTGGTCGACAGGACTGCCACCGTGATCGGCCCTCGGCCGGGTGGCCAGGTGATGCCGACGTCGTTGGTGGTGCCGTAGTTGCCGGTGCCGGTCTTTTCTGCAACGGCCCAGTCCTTCGGCAGCCCTGCGCGCAAGCGGTTGGCGCCCGTCGTGTTGCCGAGGAGCCAGCCGGTCAGTCGTCGGCGGTCATCGGGGTCGAGGGCATTCCCGACCGTGATGCGGGTGTAGGTGCGGCCGATGGCGCGAGGGCTCGTAGTGTCGGTGACTCGCTCGGGTTCTGCGGAGTTGAGTGCGGGCTCCCAGCGGTCGAGACGGGTCACGTGGTCGCCGACGGAGCGGCAGAAGCGGGTGACTGCGGCGGGGCCGCCGAGATCGCGCTGCAGGAGGTTGGCGGCCGCGTTGTCGCTGTGTGCGATCGCAGCCGCGCACAACTCTTCGACGGTCATGCCACTTTCGAGGTTGGCAGATTGGCCCGTGATGGGTGCGTAGCCGGCGTCCGTGACGTCCTTGTCCGTAAAGCGGATGCGCTTGGTGAGCAGCGTGCCGTTGCTCAGAACGGCTCCTACTGCGATCGTCTTGAACGTCGAACACATCGGGAACAGTTCGTCCGCGCGGTACTCCACCGTCCTGCCGGTGAACGCGTCATGCGCGAAGACCCCCAACCGCGCCGAATGCGCCCACTCAAGCTCCCGAAGTCGACCGGTGAGGAGAGGTTCGTCCGCGCCCCGTGCGAACGCCCGTGCCTCAGAGGGGAGTACGGCGGCGAGCGTAGTTGCGAAAGCCCCGCCAAGGAATCGACGTCGACCGGGTCGCAATCCCATCGGTGTCTCCTCCTCTTGGGGCCGTTGCTGCGATCCTGGCCTGCATCGGGGCCACTGCTTGACCCTGGCCGGCGCCTGTCCGGCGGGTCGGGCGAGAGCTGATCCTCCGCTGCCCGGAGCGCTCAGGGGGGGAGAACTGGGCGACGTACTCGGTGAACGGTGGGATGCCGGACCTCCTTGCGGCGCTCGTCCATGCGCTCGGGGTCCTCGCAGGGCCACGGGATCGGCGAGCCGTCCTTCACGCCGGCGATCTGTGTTCCGTAGATCTGCTTGCGGCCTTCGTTCACGAGCGTGCGATCACGCAGGAAGGCGAGATCGCGCGGGCTGGCGGTGCCGTTGGCCACCGCTTGCTCCATCAGAAGCAGCGTGCGCCGCTGGACGTCGAGTTGCCGGTCAGCGTGTTGCGCGATCAGCCATGCGGCCCGAGCCGCGTCCTCGCCGAACAGGTCCGCGGTCGGCCAGCCGTGCGCGTCCGTGATCTCGCTGAGGCGATCCGCGTGCTGTGCGGTCAAGCGGCGCCAAGCCAACTGCTCCGCCGGGTCGTCGCTGTTCGCCCGGCGCGCGCCCTGGTGATCGGCCGCGGCCATGGCGGTGAGTTCGGCGGTCACTGTCTCGACGTCGGGTGCCATCCCTGCTCCAATGCGCATTGAAGTTCTCGCTGGTCATCCGCAACCCTAAGGAGGCAATTCCCCACCAATATCCTCCCGGAGAACAGTGACGGACACGTCCGGATGTCGGGATACTTGAGCTGTCCGGGGAGCCGGACGACGGCGGTGGGAGCGGCCCGGTTCGTCGCTGTGGCGTGGCCGAGTCGCCGGCCGCGCCAGGGGCGGGAACCGGCGGGCGGTGGTGCGGCGTCCTTGCGGGCAGTACGGCGTGCACGGGGCCGTCGTACGGTTCGGAGGGCGGGAGGACACGGATGAGCTTCGTCGCATGGATCGTGCTGGGCCTGGTGGCCGGGGCCCTGGCCAAGCTGCTGCTGCCGGGCCGGGACCCGGGCGGCCTGGTGGTGACCACGCTGATCGGTGTCGCCGGCTCGTTCGTCGGTGGCTGGATCTCCTCGAAGTTCCTGCACCGCGAGGTGACGGCGCACTTCTTCGACCTGGCGACCTGGGCGTCCGCGATCGGCGGCGCCCTCGTGCTGCTGATCATCTACCGGATCGTCTTCGGCAACTCCCGGAGCTGAGGAGGGCGCCGCGCCGGTCAGACGGCCGGTAGGTCGGCCGGCAGGGCTTCGCGGGCGGCCAGCCAGCCGGCGGGCACGGCGGCCGGCCCGGTGCGGGCGGCGACCACGCCGCCCGCGATGGCGGTGGTGGTGTCCATGTCGCCCCAGCCCTCCAGGGTGTGCCAGAGGGCGTCGGGCAGGGAGTCCGGGTGACCGGCGGCGGACCACAGGGCGAACGGCACGGTGTCCGGCGCGGAGATCAGCAGCCCGGAGCCGAGGACCTGCGCCGCGTGGCGGACGGAGGTGCCCTCGGGGAACCGGGCGGCGATCCGCAGCCCGGAGCGCACGTCGCTGTCCGGCAGTCGGCCCGCGACCTCGTCGAGCAGCTCGGTGCGCGCGGGCGCGCCCTGTCCCCGGCTGCGGGCGGCGAGCCCGGCCGCCAGCGCGACGGCCACCGCTCCGGCGACCGCCTCCGGGTGGAAGTGCGTGGTGCGGGCCTGGAGTTCGGCCTGGCGGGCAACGGTGTCGAGGTCGTCGGCGAACCAGGCGCCCAGCGGCGCCACCCGCATCGCCGCGCCGTTCCCGTACGAGCCCTGGCCGCCGAACTGGCTCGACGTGACCTCGCGCCAGTCGGCGCCGGCCTGGATCTCGCGCAGCACGCGGTGCATCGACGGCCCGTACTTGCGCCCGTACTCGCGGGTGTACTCGGCCGCGAACTCCCGGGCCAGCGCGTCCTGGTGGACCTCGCCGTGGGCGCGCAGGTGGCGGACCAGGACGATCGCCATGGCGGTGTCGTCGGTCCAGTGCCAGGGTGCGGGCCGGGGCAGCCGGGCCGCGAGCGCGGCGGGGGCCTCGTCGACGGGGACGGCGAACCAGCGGTCGCCGAACGCGTCGCCGAGGGCGAGGCCGTGCAGGCTGTCGAGGGCGGGGCGGGGGGCGGGATTCAGGCTGGCGGTGCGCACGGCGCTTCTCCGGGAGGGGACTTCGGACGGGTTCGTCGCGCGTCAGTCTGCTGGTCGGGGGGCGCGGCGTGCCAGCGGTTTTCGCCCGGCGGGGCCGGCCGGGCCTGTCCGGGTCCGCCCTGTTCGGGGCGGGGCGGGGACGGCCGTCAGGCGTCGGCGGCCAGGCCGCGCAGGACGAGCTTCCAGACGGCCTCGAACCGGTCCCCGACCGCCGGGTCGGACCAGCCGGAGGCGTGGGCGGGGTCGTGGAAGTGGGCGGTGGCCTCGAACACCGCGCGGGCGGTCGGGACGACGGGGGTGTGCCGGAACTCCCCCTTGTCGATGCCGTCCTGGAGGATCTGGCCGATCTGGTCGATCAGCGTCGCCAGGTGGGCGTCGACGATGCGGCTCGCCTCGCCGACCAGCGTCGTGTACGTCGCGAAGAGCTGGGGGTCGTCGAGGGCCTTCTCGCGCGTGGCGGCGAACAGCGTGGCCAGCCACCGGTGCAGGCGCTCCCCGGCCGGGCCGGGCTCGATGGCGACGAGCTGCAGGTCGTGGCGGGCCTGGGAGAGCCAGCGCTGGGTGACGGCCTCGCGCAGCGCCGCCTTGCTCGGGAAGAAGCGGTAGACGCTGCCGTGGCTGACGCCGAGGGTGCGGGCGACGTCGACGACGGTGGCCTTGACGGGGCCGAACCGGCGGAGGACGTCCTCGGTCGCGCTCAGGATCTGTTCGGTGGTGAGTGCGCTGTCCGTGGCCACGGCGAGGTTCGTCCTAACGGGTGAGGCGTGAAGCCCGCCGGGTGCGGCGGACGGGCGACCGGCCGGGTGGCGGCCGCCGGCGGGTGGTGCGGGTGCGGACGGCCCTTCCTGCGGCGGGCGCCCGCCGCGGGCCGGGCCGCGGCTCAGCGCTCGCTGTCGAGATGGGCCATCTGGGCGGCAGCGTACCGGTCCCCGGCCGCCGACCCGGCGGGGACCGCCGCCTCGACGGCCGCCAGGTCGGCCGCGGTGAGCGCCACGTCGAGCGCGCCGAGCGCCTCGGCGAGCCGGTCGCGGCGCCGGGCGCCGACCAGCGGGACGACGTCCTCGCCGCGCGAGGCGACCCAGGCGACGGCGACCTGCGCGACGGTGGCGTCCCGTTCGGCGGCGACCGCGCGCAGGGCCTCGACCAGTTGGAGGTTGTGGGCGAGGTTGTCGCCCTGGAAGCGGGGGCTGTGGCTGCGGAAGTCGGTCCCGGCCAGCTCGCGGTCGCCCTGCCAGTGGCCGCTGAGCAGGCCGCGGGAGAGGACGCCGTAGGCGGTGACGCCGATGCCCAGTTCGCGGGCGGTGGGCAGGATCTCGGCCTCGGCGGAGCGCGAGAGCAGCGAGTACTCGAGCTGGAGGTCGCTGATCGGGTGGACTGCGGCGGCTCGGCGCAGGGTGTCGGCGCCGACCTCGGACAGGCCGATGTGGCGGACGTGGCCGGCCTGGACCAGCTCGGCGATCGCGCCGATGGTGTCCTCGACCGGCACGGCCGGGTCCAGCCGGGCCGGGCGGTAGACGTCCACGTGGTGGGTGCGCAGGCGGCGCAGCGTGTAGGCGAGGGCGGTCTTCACGGCGGCCGGGCGGGCGTCGTAGCCGAGCCACTGGCCGTCCGGGCCGCGCTGGGCGCCGAACTTCACGCTGAGGAGGACGTTCTCGCGGTCACGGCCGCGCAGGGCGTCGTGGATCAGCAGCTCGTTGTGGCCCATGCCGTAGAAGTCGCCGGTGTCGAGCAGGGTGATGCCCGCGTCGAGGGCGGCGTGGATGGTGGCGATGCTCTCGGCCTCGTCGGCGGGGCCGTAGAGGTCGGACATGCCCATGCAGCCGAGGCCGAGGACTGAGACGCTCGGGCCGGTGGCGCCGAGCGTGCGCCGGGGAAGGCGGGGGAGGGGTGATGTGGTGGACATGGGGCCAGGGTGCACCTGGCGCTGACAGATTTCAAAGTCTGTCATCTGTTATCTGTCATCTGAAATCTGTCAGCTGTCATTTGTCAGCTTGCGGCGGGCCCCCGGTCCGTCAGTCGGTCACCCGGCTCCGGTTCTCGTACGCGAGATCGAGGTACTCGGGGTGCCGCAGCATCCACGCCTTGATGAACGGGCACGTCGCCAGCACCGCCAGCCCCCGCGCCCGCGCATCGTCCAGCGCCGCCCGCGCCAGCGTCCCCCCGATGCCCTGGCCCTCGTACGCCGGCTCGACGACCGTGTGCGGGTACACCACCAGCCCGTCGCCGCGCAGGTACTCCGCGAACCCGGCCAGGGTGTCGCCCACCCGCGCCTCGAACCGGCCGGCCTCCTCGGCGTCACGGATCGTGACTGTCATCGTGGACTCCTCGCTGCTCGCCACGGAGCCGCGGCCGGCGGCCCCGGTCCATCATCGAGCGGCAGCCGCCGTCCCGCCCGCCGTCCCGCCCGCCGTCCCGCCCGCCGTCCCGCCCGCCGGGCCGTCGCCCGCAGGCCCGCTGCGGCCCGCGGCCGAGTCCCGCTGGCCGCCCGGTGCGCGCAGCAGGTGCGCCCGTGCCGGCGGAACGTTCCGCCACGCCGTCCGGCTCCCCAGCCCGTACTCCGCCTCGAACCGACGCAGCAGCCGCACCACCGCCCGGTGCTTCGCCCCGCGGCGCGGCCCGGACGTCAGCAGTCGCGCCGCCGACGTCCCCAGATACGAGAAGTACGTCAGCTCGCCGCCGGGCACCAGCAGCCGCAGATAGAGGTCGAGGATGCGCTGGACCTCCACCGGTTCGAAGTTGGTGAACGGCAGGCCCGAGACGATCACGTCGTACCGCTCGGCGACCGGCCCGGCTCCGAGACCCCCGCCGTCGTCGCGGCCCGCACCCGCCTCCGCCGCGCGGGCCTCCGGGAGGTCCTGCACCCGGCACTCCGACACCCGCAGCCCCAGCTCCTGACCGCGCCGGGCCAACTCCGGATCCGCCCAGAGCCGTTGGACGAACCGCGGATTGGACTCCACCGCGTGCAACCGGTCGCCCGCCCGCAGCACCCGCACCAGCCGACGTGTCACCGCCCCCGTCCCGGCCCCCACCTCCAGCACCGAGATCGGCCGGTCCGGACGGCTGGTCGCCGGGACCACCAGCGCGTTCACCAGATCCGCCCCGCTCGGCGCCACCGCGCCGGTCAGCCGGAAGGTGCGCAGGGCCTCGGAGAGGAAGAACCAGCCCTCGCCGCCACCCGGACGGGGCTCGGCGGGAACGGGCAGGGCCTGCGGCAGGGCGGCAGCGACGCCGACGCCGACGCCGACGCCGACGCCGACGCCGACGCCGGCACCGGGACCGGAAACGGGATCGGAGACAGGACCGGAGACTGGACGGGAGACAGGACCGGAGACGGGGTCGGGACCGGGAGCGGGATCGGGCCGGAGGTGATCGGTCGTCATATCACCGAAACTAGAGAAGCCTCCGCCTCCCCGAATCGGCCGACCGACCGCCAGCACCCCCGACGAAAGTCGAGGGTGCTGCTGGTCGATCGTCAGGGGCCATGACCCGCCCCCACGTCGTAGCATCAGGGCCCTGAACCGCGAAGGGAGGGAGGAACGGATGGCCGCCGATCACCTGACACGCACACCACGCCCGCGCCTTCCACGCCTTCCAGGCCTTCCGTCCCGTCCACCCCGGCCGTCCCGTCCAGCTCGTCCGGCGCGCCGACCGGAGACCCCGCCCCCCGGCCCCACCGCGCTGCTCGGTTGGTACGGCCCCGACCGGAGCCGGCTGACCGAGACGCTCCTGCTCGTCACCGTCCTGGTACTCCTCGCCGAGGAGACCGCGTCCCAGTGGCTCGACCACGGCCTGCCGCTGCGCCCGCTGCGGATCGCCGGCGCCGCCCTCACCACGCTCTCCCTCCTCCTCACCCGCCGCCACCCGATCGCCGCCGCGGTGCTGCCCGCCCTGTTCAGCGGGTTGCTCAACCGCGCGTTCCCCGGACTGTTCAGCGTCTTCCACCTGGCCTCGACGGGCCGTGTCGGCCCGGCCTTCGTCTTCGGGGCCGCGATCGCGCTGCTCAGCGCGATCCGAGCCGACTCCGTCGTCGCCGGGGTCGGCATCACCGGGTCGCAACTCCTCGTCGAGGCCGCCGCCGTCGCCGTCGGCCTGTGGCTGCACGGCCGCCGCGCGCTGATCCGCACCCTGAACGCCAAGGTCGAAGCGCTGCGCCGCGAGCGCGAACTCCGTGCCGAGCAGGCCCGCGCTGCCGAACGCGCCCGGATCGCCCGCGAGATGCACGACGTCCTCGCCCACCGGCTGAGCCTGCTCGTGCTGCACACCGGAGTGCTGCGCGACCAAGCCCGCGCCGGCACCGTGGCCGACGACCTCGACCGCCTCGCCCACCGCCTCGAACTGCTCCGGGCGACGGCTGCACGGTCGCTCGACGACCTGCGGGACGTCCTCGGCGCCCTGCGCGCCGACCCGCCGGACCAGCCCGAGCCACCGGCCCCACCGGCCCCACCGGCCCCACCGGGCCCACCGGGCCCACCGGGCCCACCGGACCGCGCCGCCCAGGACGCCCAGTCCCCACCGCCGTCCGACGGCACCGCCGACCGTGCGGCGGCGGCCCCGTCGGACGCCGAGCGGATCGCCGTCGGCGACGGCACGCCACCAGCCCGGCGCGGTCCGGATCCCAGGCCCGTGGCCGCCCCCGCCCTGCGTGATCTCGCCGAACTCGTCGGCGAGGCCACCGGCGCGGGCCAGAACGTCGAACTCGCCCTTGCCGGCGACCCGGAGAGCATCCCGACCACCCACCGGCTGGCCGTGCACCGGGTCGTCCAGGAGGCGCTGACCAACGCGCGCAAGTACGCGCACACCGCGGCGGTCACCGTCCGCGTCCAGTACGGGGCGCCCACGACGACCGTCGAGGTGCGCAACGGTCCGGGCGACCCGGCGCCGTCCGGTGCCTGCACGGGCGGCGGCTACGGTCTGGTCGGGCTCGGTGAGCGGATCGGCGCGCTCGGCGGCCACTTCGACGCCGGTCCCGACGGCGGCGGGGGCTTCCGGCTCTCCGCCCGCCTGCCCGCTCCGCAGCGGCCGCCGGTCCGCCCGCCCGTGCGACCGCCCGCACAGCCGTCGGTCGGGACGAGGCCCCGCCCCGGCCCGGCGGATGCGACCCCCCTCCCGACGTCGCTCCCACCGCGCCCGCATCCGCTCCCGACACCGGCCCCGGGCCCGACCCAGGGGCCGGCCCTGACCCCGAACCCACCGAATGAGGCGACGTGATCCGCACGATGGTCGTCGACGACGACGCGCTGGTCCGGCTCGGGCTCGTCGACCTGCTCGCCCAGGACCCCGAGCTCACCGTCGTCGCCGAGGCCGCCGACGGTCTTGAGGCCGTCGAACTCGCCGGACGGCAGCGGATCGACGTCGCCCTCATGGACATCCGGATGCCCCGGCTCGACGGCATCGCCGCGACCCGCCGGCTGCGCGAGCTGCCCGACGGCCCGCGCGTCATCGCGCTCACCACCTTCGACCTCGACGAGTACGTCTACCGGGCACTCGCCGCCGGTGCCGACGGCTTCCTGCTCAAGGACACCCCGCCCGCCGAGATCGCCCGCGCCGTCCATGTCGTCGCGGGCGGCCAGGGCATGCTCCACCCGGCCGCCGCCCGCCGGCTCATCGACCGCTACCACCGGACCGGCGAGCCGCGCGCGGTCGCCGCCCGGAGCCGGCTGGCCGCACTCACCCCGCGCGAGGGCGACGTGCTGCGCGAGCTCGCCGTCGGCCGCTCCAACGCCGAGATCGCGCTTGTCCTCGGCATGCGCGAGAGCACCGTCAAGGCACATGTCAGCCGGATCCTCACCGGACTGGGCGTCGGCAACCGCGTCCAGGCCGCGTTGCTCGCCCGGGACGCGGGCGTGGTCGACGACTCCGCCTGACCGACCGTCGCCCGTCCCGAACCCGCCGCCGCTTTGCGCCCACTTTCCGCCCGCGTTCCGCCCGCTCTTCCGCCCTTGCGTCCGCGCCCCGCCCGTCCGACCGACGGCTCGTCCTGCCGGCGCCCGCGAGCGACACCGCGCGATTCGTCCCGTCCCGACCATCTCCGGTCAGCGCCACGCGGTACTCGCCACCGATCCGCCATCACCCATCTGGCTTGGAAAAGGCGCGCCTTGGCGTCCCGCGCTGCCGAACCCCCGCCCCGGGTCCATGGTGGAGGTGGGCGCGATCCGGCGACCGCGCCCGCGCGCCGGGCTGGATTCGTACGCCGTGCGCCGACCGTCTCCCGCGGCCGCGCGCCGGGGCGGATCCCGGTTCCGGCACGCTGGGAGCAGGGCCACCTCGCAGGAAACCGAACGGTTCTTCTAGGCTCACATCTCGGCTTCCCTGCGGTGATGCGCCGTTCTGCGCCCCGCCGCAAGGGAAGCCGCCGTCCACGGAGGCCCCGGGACGATCGGGGCCACCGGATCGAGCGAGGAGGACGCACATGCCACACACGCCGCCCAGCCGTTCCAGCGCACTTGGACCGGAGGGCCCCTGCCGCTGTCCCGCCATTGTGACCGGGCCCGTCCGCCCGGTGACCCGGTCCGGCCGCCCCGCCCGGCCGCTGTATACCGGCGGCGGCCGCGGAGGCGAGCGTTGAGTCCTCAAGCAGTCCGCCCGTCCACCGCGTCGGCGGCCCCCACGACCGCCGTCGCTCCCACCGCTGTTGCCGTCGCCACCCAAGGCACCACCGTCCAAGGCGCCACCGTCCAAGGCGCCACTGCCCAGAGCACCGCCGTGCAAAGCACCACTGCCCGAGGCGCCACCGCCACCCCCGCCGCCTCTGCCTCCGCCTCCGTCGTCACCGCCTCCGCCGTCACCACGGCCGAACCGGCCAGGACCACCGTCGCCGCACCCGGCGCGGCCAAGCCCGGCACGACCGGAACCGGTACCGCCCGAACCGCCCTCGCCACGGCCACCTCCTCACCCGCCGCCGCACCACCCACCGCGGCGGCCCCCCACGTTCCGGCCGTCCCCGACAGCGAGGGCCAACCCGGCCCGACCGCCGCGCTTCCCGGTCTGCCCCAGGCCCTCACCACTCGCGCCCGCACTCTCGCCGGAGCCGTCCGGAGACGCTGCGCGGACCTGGCCAGGATCGAGTCACCCAGCGGCGACGTGCCCCGACTGGACGCCCTCGCGGAGGAGTTGGCCGCCGGCTTCCGTGCCACCGGGGCCACCGTCCAGCGTGAACCCGGCCCGGCCGGCGACCATCTGGTCCTCCAGTGGGACGGCCGGGACGACACCCTGCCGCACCTGCTCGTGGTCGGCCACCACGACACCGTCTGGCCCGCCGGCACCCTCACCGACTGGCCGGTCACCGAACAGGACGGCACCCTCAGCGGGCCCGGCGTGGTCGACATGAAGGGCGGACTCGCCATTCTCGAAGGCGCGTTCGCGCTCCTCGCCGACCTCGGCCAACGCCCGCACCGCACCGTCCGCCTGGTCGTGGTCTCCGACGAGGAGGTCGGCAGTCCGGACGGCCGGCGTCTCGTCGAACGCCAACTGCGCGGAGCCGCCGCCGTACTGGGCCTCGAACCCCCGCACCCGGACGGCCGTCTCAAGACCGCCCGCCGCGGCTCCACCCGGGTACGGCTCACCGTCACCGGGCGCGAGGCGCACGCGGGCAACGACGCCGCGCAGGGGGTGTCGGCGGTCGACGAGCTCGTCGACCAGCTGGTCGCCGTCCGCGGACTGGTCAGCCTGCCCGGCACCGAGCTCAACGCGGGCCGGATCAGCGGCGGCAGCCGCGCCAACGTGGTCGCCGGCCGGGCCGAGGCCGAACTCGGCCTGCGCTTCTCCACCACCGAGGCGCAACGCCGGACGCTCGACGACCTCGCCCGGCTGACCGCGCTGCGGCCCGGCGCACGGGTGCGGACCGAGGTGCTGTCCAGCCGCCCGGCCTGGCCCGAGCGCTCCACCAACCCACTGCTGCGTCACGTCCGTTCGCTCGCGGCGGTACTCGGACAACAGTTGGACGGCGGTCCGGCGGGCGGCGCGGGGGACACCAACCTGCCGGGTTCGCGGGGGCTGCCCACGCTCGACGGCTTCGGCGCCGTCGGCGGGGGCGCGCACGCCCGGCACGAGCACATCCGGATCGATCAGCTGGCGCCGAGGATCGCCCTGCTGGCGGCGCTCCTGGCCGTCCCGCTCCCGAGGCTGCGCGACCGCTCGGAGGGGTGAGCGCCCGGATGGATGAGCGCCCGGTGCCGGCGCCGGCCGGTTCACGGCCGGTGGCGGTCGGCGGGTAGCCGCAGGCGGCGGTGGTCCGTCGTCCGTCGGGACGCCCTGACGTCAGGGCGTCAGGACGTGCCCGGTTCCCCCTCGCGGTCCGCGAGCAGCGGGAAGAGCCGGGTGACCGCCGCCACCGGGTGCGTCCCGGGGCGCGGCCCGCGCTGTCGGTAGGGCGCGAGCAGGGCGCGGACGGCGGCGCCGAGGTCGGCGAGTTCGTCGGCGGTGAGGTGCAGGACGTCGCTGGAGGTCTGTTCCAGCTGCCATTCGGCGGGTGCGGCGGACCGGTTGGCGAGCCAGTGCCGGTAGCTGCTGTCCTCCAGGTCGCTCGCCAGTTCGGGGGTCAGGTCGTGTCCGGCGCGGCCTCCCGGTTCCTCCGCCGAGCCGGGTGGCATGAGCGATCCCTCCCAGCGCAGCCGCCACGGCCGTGAGCGGCCGTCGCTGGTGGGCGCCTCCTCGATCAGCCCGTACCGAGCCAGTTGCCGCAGGTGGAAGGAACATGTCCCCGAACTCTGGCGGATCATCTGAGCGGCCTGGTTCGAGGTGATGGTGCCCCACTCGGCGATCAGGTCGAGCAGTGCGGCGCGCACCGCGTGCTGCGGCAGTGGCCGCGCGGGTACCGCTGTCGGGGTGGTCGCCGGTTCGGCGGGGGTGTTGTGGGTGGTCACTTTGCAAAGAATCTACTTTGCAAAGTGACTTGGCAAGCCCGGAGGGCGTCCGCGCCGTGCAGCATGGCCTCTGAACTGGAGGAATACCCCGCCTCCGCTGGGTTCCCGCAGCCTCGTTGCGCCTCGCTGCGCCTTACCGCACGCACTTTGCAAAGTTCAGACTTTGCAAAGTGTGGCAGAGTGAGAGCCGCCGGCACCGGATGCGGTGCCGGCGTTGTCGGCGCGGACGGCGCGGACGGCGCGGGCGGCGCGGGCGGGCCGCGCGGAGGGGAGAGAACCGTGGCACGAGGCGCAACAGCACGGCGGGCGATGCCCGTCCGGGAGCAGGTGCGGGTCCAGGGGGAGGCGGTGAGCGCCTACCCGGAGGTTCCGCCGGAGACGTTGCGGGGTGAGGTGCGACGGATCACCGTCGTCGGCGAGGACATCCTGCACCGGCGCTGCCGGGACGTGACGGAGGCCGAGTTCGGTTCACCCGGGACGGCCCGGCTGATCGACGACATGTTCGCCGCCATGTGGGTTGCCGAGGGTGTCGGGTTGGCGGCCAACCAGATCGGCGTCGACCTCCGGGCCTTCGTCTGGGACTGCGTCGACGAGGACGGCGTCCGCCACGTCGGCCACATCCTCAACCCGGTGCTCGACGAGCTGCCGGCGGGCGCGCGCCGGCTCGTCGAGGCCGCGGAGGGCTGCCTCTCCGTCCCCGGCCCGCACCTGGAGCTGGCCCGGCCGGACACGGCGGTCGTCCGCGGCCGGGACCTCGACGGACGACCGCTGGTCGTCGAGGGGCACGGCTACTTCGCGCGTTGCCTAAAGCACGAGACGGACCACCTCAACGGCAGCCTCTACGTCGACCGCCTCACCGCCCGGGGCCGACGCACCGCGCTGCGCCGCATGGAGGAGCAGAAGGCGGAGGTGTTCGCCCGGCGGGCGGCCCGCGCGGAGGAACTGGCCGCCCTGCGCTGAACCCCTTCCGGCCTGGCCGGGCGCCGGACAGCGCTGCCCGGTCGTCAGGCGGCGTCGCCGCGCCCGGCGGCGTCGGCGAGGATCGCCTCCAGGCGGGCCAGGCACTCGGCGACGAACGCCGGATAGGTGTGCCAGTAGTACGAGATCCCGCTGGCCGCGACCGCGATCGCCCAGGCACGGGCGCGCGTCCAGGTCGCCTCGTCGAGGTCGAGCGCGTCCCGGTAGGCGCGACGCGCCGCGGGCGGCAGGTCCCAGACGGTCGAGTGCTCGGCGTCCGGGAGGCCGACCGAGAGGCAGCCGAAGTCGATGACCGCGTGCAGCCGGCCGTCCCGGACCAGGAGGTTGGTGGGCTTGAGGTCGCCGTGCAGCCAGACGTGCGGCGCGGACGGCTCCGGCGGCGCGAGCGCGGCCCGCCAGAGCCGCTCCAACGTGTCGACGTCGAGCTCGCCGCCCCCGTCGGCACCCGCGAGCGCGCGGCAGTCCGCGAGGGACCGGGTGGTCCACTCCGCGCAGTCCCGCAGCGAGCCGCCGCGGTACCAGCTGAGCTCGTCCGCGCGGGTCGCGCCCATCAGGTCGAGGCCGTGCAGCTCCCGCACGAACGCCGCCAGGTCGCTGCCGAGGCCGGCCCAGTCCCGGACGTTCGACGGTCCGGGCTCCGCGCCGTCGATCCAGCGGTAGACCGACCAGGCGAGCGGGAAGGCCTCGCCGGGCACCCCGGTGTGCACGGGCTCGGGGACGGCGAGGTCGAGCAGCGGGGCCAGGCGCGGCAGCCACCGCTGCTCCTTGCGCACCGACCGGGCGGTGTCCGGGGTGCGCGGAAGTCGGACGAGCAGCTCGTCGCCGAGCCGGTACATGGTGTTGTCCGTGCCCGCGCCCGCCGGGGTCAGGGGGAGGGCGGCCCACTCCGGCCGCTGGGCGTCGAGCAGGGACCGGACCAGGTCCTCGCCGGCCGGGATCTCGTCCGCGTGCAGTGCCATGGGGGAAGTCTTGTCCGCCGGCCGGGCGCGGGCCACCGGTTTTCCGTCCGGGCGGCCCGGGGCGGTCCGTGCGAACCGGGTGGTCGGCGCGCGGGCGCGCCGGGCGGACGCTCCGGGGCCGTCCGTCACCGGCGGTGCTCCCTTGTCAGCCGCCCCGTTGCCCCGCACAATGGAACCGACCGAACGGTTGGTCGGTAGCCTTCGGCGGTGGCCGGAGCGGCCGGGGAGACAGCCAGCGAAAGGGGACCGTGGTGACAGCAGAGGTGGCCGAGCGGCCCGGGGCTTCGCCCGAGGAGGCGTTCGAGGCCGTCATCGCCGCGGAGCAGCGGATCGAGCCCCGCGACTGGATGCCCGACGCCTACCGGGCCACCCTCGTCCGCCAGATCGCCCAGCACGCGCACTCCGAGATCATCGGCATGCAGCCCGAGGGCAACTGGCTCACCCGCGCCCCGTCCCTGCGCCGCAAGGCGATCCTGCTCGCCAAGGCCCAGGACGAGGCGGGCCACGGCCTGTACCTGTACGCGGCCGCGGAGACCCTCGGCGTGGACCGCGCCGAGCTCACCGAGAAGCTGATCTCCGGCCGCCAGAAGTACTCGTCGATCTTCAACTACCCGACCCTCACCTTCGCCGACGTCGGTGTGATCGGCTGGCTGGTCGACGGCGCCGCGATCTGCAACCAGGTCCCGCTCTGCCGTTGCAGCTACGGCCCGTACGCCCGCGCCATGGTCCGGATCTGCAAGGAGGAGTCGTTCCACCAGCGCCAGGGCTACGAGCTGCTGATGACGCTGATGCGCGGCACCGACGCCCAGCGCGCGATGGTCCAGGACGCGGTGGACCGCTGGTGGTGGCCGTCCCTGATGATGTTCGGCCCCTCGGACGCCGCCTCGCCGAACACCGCCCGCTCGATGGCCTGGCGGATCAAGCGGCACACCAACGACGAGCTGCGGCAGCGCTTCGTCGACATGACGGTCCCGCAGGCCGAGCACCTCGGCGTCACGCTCCCCGACCCGGAGCTGCGCCGGAACGAGGAGCGCGGCGGCTGGGACTTCGGCGAGCCGGACTGGTCGGAGCTGAACCGGGTCATCCACGGCGAGGGCCCGTGCAACGCCCAGCGGATGGAGCGCCGCAGGGCCGCGCACGAGGACGGTGCCTGGGTGCGCGAGGCGGCCACGGCGTACGCGGCCAAGCGCCGCGCCGACACCGTGGCGGACACCGCAGCGGACACGGCGGCGGACACCGTGGCGGACATGGAACCGGACACGGCAGCGGCACAGCACGCGGAAGAGGAGAACGGAAAGTGACCGAGTCCAAGGCCGGCTGGCCGCTCTACGAGGTGTTCGTGCGCCCCCGGCGCGGCCTGAACCACGTGCACGTCGGCTCGCTGCACGCGTCCGACGAGCGGATGGCCCTGCTCGCCGCCCGCGACCTCTACACCCGCCGCAACGAGGGCGTCAGCCTCTGGGTGGTGCGCTCCGACGCGATCACCGCCTCCACCCCGGACGAGCGCGACCCCTTCTTCGCGCCCAGCGGCGACAAGGTCTACCGCCACCCGACCTTCTACGACATCCCCGAGGATGTCCCGCACATCTGACCGGGAGCAGCCGAACCATGACCGACGACCACACCACCAGCGGCCACGTGACCGACGACCACGTGTACCTGAGCCTCGTCGAGGCATCCCCCGAGCCCGAGGGCGAGGGCCGCTGGGCGTACGGGACGGGCTTCGCCGACCCGCTGCTCGGGGTGGACACCGCCGTGCCGCCCGGCCTGGACGGCGCCGAGCTCGCCGCCTACTGCCTGATGCTGGGCGACGACGCGCTCGTCCTCGCCCAGCGGCTGATCGAGTGGTGCACCCGCGCGCCGGAGCTGGAGGAGGAGGTCGCGCTCGCCAACCTCGGCCTCGACCTGCTCGGTCAGGCCCGCCTGCTGCTCACCCGGGCCGGGCAGGCGGACGGCTCCGGGCGCACCGAGGACGACCTGGCGTACTGGCGGGAGGAGCACGAGTTCCGCAACGTCCGCCTGGTCGAGGCGCCGAACGGGGACTTCGCGTACTCGATCGCCCGTCTGCTGCTCTTCGCCACCGCCCGCGGCGCCCTCTACGAGGCGCTGGCCGGGCACGCCGACCCGGTGCTGGCGGCGGTCGCGGCGCGCGGGGCGAAGGAGCTGGCCTACCACCGCGAGTACGCCACGGCGTGGACGCTGCGGCTCGGCGACGGCACGCCGTACTCGGCCGCGCGGATGCAGGCCGGGCTGGACGCCGTGTGGCCGCTGCTGGAGGAACTGTTCACCGCGCACCCGGTGGAGACGCGGGTCGGGGTGGACCCGGCGACGCTGCGCGAGCCGGTGCTGCGCTCGCTGGCGACGGTGTGCGGGCAGGCCGCGCTGACGGTGCCGGACGTGCCGGGGCTGGCGCGCGTCGGCGGCCGGGCCGGGCGGGACGGGGTGCACACCGAGGCGCTGGGCCCGCTGCTGGCCGAGCTGCAGGTGCTGGCCCGCGCGCACCCGGGCGCGACGTGGTGACGGCCGTGGCCGGGGCACACGCGTCGAGCGGGGCGGGCGGGGCCGCCTGGGCGGTCGCGGCGGCGGTGCCGGACCCGGAGCTGCCCATGCTGACCCTGGCCGACCTGGGCGTGCTCGCCGACGTCGTGGAGGACGGCGACACGGTGACCGCGTGGCTCACCCCGACGTACTCGGGCTGCCCCGCCGTCGCCGAGATGGCCGCCGACGTCGACCGGCGGCTGCGCGCGGCCGGGTTCGCGGACGTCCGGGTCCGGCTGCGGCTGGATCCGCCCTGGTCGACCGATCTGATCACGCCCGAGGGCCGGCGCAGGCTGGCCGAGGCCGGCATCGCGCCGCCCCGGCCCGGCGGCGCTGCGGCCGGCGGGCGCACCGGTGGCGGGAGCACACCGCTGAGCCTCGGCCCGACCCGGCTCGCGGGGGCCGCGGGGGCCGCCTCCGGGGGCGTCCCCGCGCCCGTCACCTGCCCGCTCTGCGGTGGCACCGACACCGAGGAGCTGTCCCGCTTCGGCTCCACCGCCTGCAAGGCACTGTGGCGCTGCCGGGACTGCCGCGAGCCCTTCGAACGCGTCAAGGAGATCTGAATGGCCGCCGTCCCGTCCGCCGCCCCCTCCGCGGACCTGCCCGCCGCCCAGCCCCCGGCGCCGTCGACCCGGCCCGCGGAACCGGCGACCCCGCCGTCCGCCGTGC
This sequence comes from Kitasatospora sp. NPDC057595, assembly GCF_042800875.1. Taxonomy (NCBI): domain Bacteria; kingdom Bacillati; phylum Actinomycetota; class Actinomycetes; order Kitasatosporales; family Streptomycetaceae; genus Kitasatospora; species Kitasatospora sp. NPDC057595. The sequence goes on from NZ_JBHVGL010000008.1 coordinate 125,362, forward strand.
GCGCCGCCCGTCGGCCGAGCTTCCACGCGCTGCGGATCGCCGGCCAGGAACGGCTCTGCGAGGACGCCGTCGCGGTCACCTTCACCGTGCCGCCGGGGCTCGCGGACGCGTACGCCTTCCGCCCGGGCCAGACGCTGACGCTGCGCCGGGTGGTGGACGGCGTCGACGAGCGCCGCTCGTACTCGATCTGCGCCCCCGCCGGCGGCCCGCTGCGGATCGCCGTGCGCGAGGTGCCGGGCGGGCTGTTCTCCCGCTGGCTGGTGCGCGAGGCCCGGCCGGGGGAGGAGGTGGAGGTGCTGACGCCGTCCGGCCTGTTCACCCCCGACCTCGCCGAGCCCGCCGACCACGTGCTGCTGGCGGCCGGCTCCGGCATCACGCCGATGGTCTCGATCGCGGCCTCCGTGCTGGCCGCCGACCGCACCTCCACGGTGACCCTGCTCTACGGCAACCGGCGCAGCGACACCGTGATGTTCGCCGACGAGCTGGCCGACCTCAAGGACCGCTACCTGGACCGCTTCCAGCTGGTCCACGTGCTCTCCCGGGAGACCAGGGACGCCGAACTGCTCAGCGGCCGGCTGGACCCGGAGCGGGTCGGGGCGCTGCTGACGGCGCTGGTGGACACGGCGGCGGTCGGCCACTGGTGGCTCTGCGGGCCGTTCGGCATGGTCGCCGGGGCGAAGGAGCTGCTGGCCGGGCTGGGCGTCCCGGCGGAGCGGGTGCACCAGGAGCTGTTCCACGCCGAGGACGAGCCCGTCGCCGAGCGCGCGGAGGACACCCCGGACGGTGGCGCGGCCGGGTACAGCGAGGTCACCGTCGTCCTGGACGGCCGGGGCAGCACCCTGTCGCTGCCGTGCGACCGGTCGATCCTGGACGGCGCGCAGCGCTCCCGCCCGGACCTGCCGTTCGCCTGCAAGGGCGGGGTCTGCGGCACCTGCCGCGCCCTGGTGACGGAGGGCGAGGTGGAGATGCGGCGCAACTTCGCCCTGGAGGAGAAGGAGCTGGCGGCCGGCTACGTCCTCACCTGCCAGGCCCGGCCGGTGACGGACAGGGTGACGGTCGACTACGACCGCTGACCGGGCGGCCGGCCCGGCGGCCACCGGGCCGGCCGACCCGTCAAGGTGTCGCCGCCGTCAGCTCCGCGCGGTGGGCGGCGAAGAACGCGCCGAGCGTGACCGGGGCGCGTCCGAGCAGCCGCCGCGTGGTGCCGTCGTCGGCGACGTCGAACCAGCCCTGGCGCCGGAACGGGTCGTTCTCACCCCAGCCGGCGGCCAGGGCCGGGGGCACGCCGAGCGCGGTGAGCGCGCCGGGGACGTCCGCGTCGGCCACCGGGCGGTGCCGCACCGGCCGACCGGTGGCCTCGACGAGCGCGGCGGCGACCTCGGCGTCGGTCAGGCCCGGACCGGTCACGTTCAGCACAGCCCCGGTGGCGCCCGGCGCGGCGGCGGTGTCGAGGGCGCCGGTGTCGACGGCTCCGGTGAGGACGCGGGCGGCGGCCCAGGCGGTGTCCTCGCGGGTGATGTAGCCGACCCGGCCGTGCGCGGCGCTGCTGGGCAGCTCCCCGTGGGCGACCGCGAGCCGGGCCAGGCCGGAGAGCAGCAGCATCTGCGGCCAGACGTTGAACCGCAGGACGGTGTGGGCCAGGCCGGATCCGGCGAGCAGCCGTTCGGTCCGCCGGTGGTCGGCGGCCTCGGGGACGGGGTTGGCCGGGTCGCCGGCGCGGACCACCGAGGTGTAGACGAGGTGCTCCACCCCGGCGGCGACGGCCGCCTCGACGGCCGCCTCGTGCAGCTGGAACCGTCGGGGTGAGCGCTCGGTGCTGACGAGGAGCAGCCGCCGGACCCCGGCGAGTGCCGGCGGCAGGGTGGCGGGCCGGGCGAAGTCGGCCTGCCGGACGAACAGGCCGGGCCGGGCCGGGTCCGCTCCGGCCCGGGCGGGATCGCGGGTCAGGGCGACCGTGCCGGTCCGGCCGGCGGTCAGGTCGAGTACGGCGGCGAGCGCCAGCCGGCCGAAGCGCCCGGCCGTTCCGGTTACTGCGAGCATGTGAACTCCTCGACTGTGCGGGTGTCTTGGAGCGATCATGGGCGGGGTCGGCGGGTCGTCGAAAGAAGGAACACTCATGTCCACTGGCACGGACGGCTCTCCGGTCGGCGCCGTGCGACCGGTCACCACGCAGGACCGCGCACGATGCCCGGCGACGGCGGTCCTGCACCGGATCGGGGACCGCTGGAGCGTCGTGCTGATCTGCCTGCTCGCCGAACACCCGCGCGGATACAACGAGTTGGACCGCGCCGTCGCCGACCTGAGCCGGCGGATGCTGACCCGTGCGCTGCGCACCCTGGAGGCCGAGGGGTACGTCAGCCGCACCGCTCGCGCCGAGTCCCCGTACCGGGTCGAGTACGCGCTGACCGGTCTCGGCGAGTCGCTGCACGCGGCGGTGCGGGAGCTGGGCGCCTGGGCCGCCGCGCACGACGGCCCCGCGCGGGCACGGTGAGGGCCGGCGGGCACCGCCGTCCCGCCGCCGTCCCGCCGCCGTCCCGCCGTCCCGCCGGCCGTCGCTCCGTCAGCCGCCGACCGGCACCGGCACCGTCGCCCCGGCCCGGTCCGGGGCCGGGGCGCCGAGCAGCCCGACGATGTCGTTGACCGCCGCCCGCCCGGCCCGGTTGGCGCCGACGGTGCTGGCGGACGGCCCGAAGCCGACCAGGTGGACGCGCGGGTCGGCGGTGGCGCGGGTTCCGGTGACGGCGATCCCGCCGCCGGGCGAGCGCAGGCCGAGCGGGCCGAGGTGACCGACCTCGGGACGGAACCCCGTGGCCCAGACGATCGCGTCGACGGCGAGCTCCTCGTCGCCCCAGGCGACCCCGTGCTCGGTGAGGCGGTCGAACATCGGGCGGCGGTGCAGCGCGCCCAGCTCCTCGGCCCGGCGGTAGGCGACCGACGGGCCGAGCCCGGTCACGCTCACCACGCTGCGCACCGGCAGCCCCTGGCGGACCCGCTCCTCGACCTTGGCGACCACCGCGCGCCCGTACTCGGGGGTGAACGGCCCCTCGTGGTAGACCGGCGGGGTGCGGGTGACCCAGACGGTCTCGCCGACCGCCGCGACCTCCGACAGCACCTGGATCGCCGAGGCTCCGCCGCCGACCACCAGCACCCGCTTGCCGGCGAACTCCTCCGGGCCCCGGTAGGCGGCGTAGTGCAGCTGCCGGCCGCCGAAGCGGCCCGGGTAGTGGGGGAGGAAGGGGCGGGTCCAGGTGCCGGTGGCGTTGATCAGCGCCCGGGTGGACCAGGTGCCGGCGTCGGTCTCGACCAGCAGCCGGGCGTCCGGCCGGGTGGAGGCGGAGCGCACCGCCAGCACCTTGACCGGGCGTACGACGGGGAGCGCGTGCTTCGCCTCGTACGCCGCGAAGTACCCCGGGACGACCTCGCGCGCGGGGGCGTCCGGGTCGGGTGCGGGGAGCTCGAAGTCGGGCAGGTCGTGGAAGCCGTGCACGGTGGCCATCCGCAGGGAGGGCGAGCGGTGGGCCCAGGCGCCGCCCGGGGCGCGGTCGGCGTCGAGGACGACGAAGCCGCCGTCGGTGTCCGCCCGGTGCGGCGCGAAGCCGCGACGGCGCAGGTGGTAGGCGGCGGACAGGCCCGCCTGACCCGCGCCGATCACCAGCACGTCGACCCTGCGGCCCTCGTCCGAGGCCGCGCCGGAGGTGGTTGCACCGTAAACAGTCACGTCGGTGAAACATCCGGTGGGCGGGGCGTGTTCCCGGGAACGCGCCCCGCCCACCGCGGTCGGGTCGCTGCGGTCCGGCCGCCGGGGTCAGACGGTGGCCGGGGAGATCACCACCGCCGTGCCGTAGGCGCAGACCTCGGTGCCGACGTCCGCCGCCTCGGTGACGTCGAAGCGGAACATCAGCACCGCGTTGCCCCCGCGCGCCTTGGTCTGCTCGACCAGCCGCTCCATCGCCTCGTTGCGGCTCTCCACCAGCGTCTTCGTCAGACCGCGCAGCTCGCCGCCGACCAGCGACTTCAGCGAGGCGCCGATCTGGCTGCCGATGTGCCGGCTGCGCACGGTCAGGCCGAAGACCTCGCCGATCACGTGGTCGACCCGGTAGCCCGGGATGTCGTTGGTGGTCACTACCAGCACCTGGGCGTCCGGGCGCTGCCCGCCGCCGTACTCGTCGATGTTTGCCATGGGCCCCATCCTGCCGGGAATTCGGACGTCGTCGAACAGTGGCACGCGGGGCGTGCGCGGGGACGCGCGGGGCGGTGACGGCGAGAACGCGTAGGGTAGCCGGAACAGACCGGTGATCGGAGAGCCGAAAGGCCGTACCGTAGCCCCATGGGCGAGCGAAGCGATCATCCACAGGGGCCGGGCGCGGCGGAGGACTCCGACGCGCAGGAGATCGAGGCGACGGTGGTCCTGGGACTGCGGATCACGAACTGGCCGGCGCTGCGTGCCGCCGCCATCGCGGCCGTGGAGGAACTGGACTTCGAGGGCATCGATCCGGCCGGGCAGCGCCGTGAGCTGCTGCGCGAGGTGGCGGAGGACGCCAACGCGGCGCTGGGCGCGCTGCTCCACCCGGACCGGCTGGTGGCGGCGATCCCGGGGGTCGAGGCGATCGGCGGCACGCTGGAGATCAGCGTCACCGAGGACTTCGCGCCCGACTTCGCCGAGCTGTTCCCGCTGGAGGGCGAGGAGGAGGACGGTGGCGCGGCCGGCGACTGGACGCTCACCCCGCGCACCGCCTGCCTGCTGCACGCCCAGCTGCTCGGGCTGGCCGACGCCGCCTACGACGACCTCGACGAGCACGAGGACGAGCCGGTCGCCGACGGTGAGGAGGCCGACTGGACGGTGTTCGGGCGGCTGCCGCAGCGCACCTGGCGGCTGCACCGCAGCTGGCGCCGCGCGATGGCCCGCACCTTCGACGACCTCGCCGACGACCTCGCGCTCGGCGAGTGGCCGCTGCCGCGCTGCCTGGCGGAGGAGATCGCGCTGCGGATGGCGCTGGTCGACGCCCGGGCGCTGCTCGGCGCGCAGCCCGAGTCGGTCGCCGACATGATGGGCGACCTGCCGGCGGACCTGTACGACTACGACTGGGACGGCTGCCACGACGAGCTGTTCGGCGTCTACGGGCCGGACGACGGCGATCCGGAGCTGACCGCGGAGCAGCGCGCCGAGCTGCTGCTGACGGCGACCCACCCGGAGGGCTGGTTCCTGACCTACGAGGACGCGGAGGAGCGGGACCCGCAGCGCGGCTACCGCCGCTGAGCGCGGGCGCGGGGGCTGGCATGCTGGTCGGGTGACTTCTCCGTTCGACGCCCCGGCCCCAGCCCCTGCCTCCGCCCCTGCCCCCGCTCCTTCCGATGTCCCCGGCCCGGCTCCGGAGGACCGTGACGCCCGGCCGCAGTACGTGCTGCCGCTGGTCGTCCGGCTGGAGCGCGCGACGCCGCCCGGGCGCACCGACGCGCTGGAGACCTCGGCGCGCGCGGTGCTGACGCTGCTCGCCGACCCGCGGGTCGCGGAGGCCGAGGGCGAGTGGGCGGAGCGGGTCGCGGCCTGGGAGGACGCGCGGATCCGCAAGGTGGTCCGGCGGGCGCGCGGCGGCGAGTGGCGCCGGGCCGGGGAGCTGCCCGGGATCACGGTGGCCGGCCGGGAGGCGGAGGTGCGGGTCTTCCCGCCGGTCCCGCTGGACGGCTGGCCGAAGGAACTCGCCAAGCTCCAGGTGTCGGGCACCGACCTGGAGGAGAGCGGCCCCGTCGACGCCCCGGCGCCGGGCGTGCCGGTGCTCTGGCTGAACCCGGAGCTGGAGATGAGCGCGGGGAAGACCATGGCGCAGACCGGCCACGCCGCACAGCTCGCCTGGTGGCGGCTGGACGGGACGCGGCGCAAGGAGTGGGCCGAGAGCGGCTTCGCCCTCGCCGTACGCACGGCCACCCCGCAGGCCTGGGCGGAGCTGGTCGCGAGCGGGCTGCCCCTGGTCCAGGACGCGGGCTTCACGGAGATCGCCCCGGGCAGCTGCACGGTGGTGGCCGACCACCCGGCACTGCGCGACTGACGGGGGATGGCTGACAGATTTCAAAATCTGTTATCTGTTATCTGTCAGCTGAAATCTGTCAGCTGTCAGTTGTCAGCTGTCACCGGCGGTGCGCGAGGCGCTCGGTGTGGCAGGCGAACTCGGTGAGCCGTCGGGTCCAGCCCGTGCCGGTCCGGATGACGCGGGTGCGCAGTGCCGGTCCGCTCTCCACCAGGCGCAGACGGGTGTGGTTGCCCGGCTCGGTGGTCAGCGTGAAGGTCACCAGGGCGGGGCCGGCCGGGTACTCGCCTCCGGCGGCGTGCTGGGGCCGGGACCGGCGAAGGACGAGGACGGCGGGCGGTTCCATCCGCTCGATCAGCGCCGACGGCTCCCCGGGGTCACCGGCCGCCCCGGGGTCGCCAGGTCCGCCGGGCAGCCGGTCGAGCCGTGCGGGGGCGCCTGCGCCGAACCAGGCGCCCAGGAACTCCGCCCGGGTGAGCACCTCCCACACCCGCTCGCGCGGTGCCGCGATGGTGATCTCGCGCTCGATGCCGTCGGCGACCATGCCGTGAACCTCCTCGACCCGTTGCCCGAGGGTCGCACGTTCCGGCCGTGATGTGCAACCTTTGGGTTGCACATCACGAAGGGCGGGCCCGGCGCGTCCGGGGGCCTCCACGGCGTGCCGCACCCAGGTAGTGGCGGCCGATGAAGCCTCACATGGTGCTACCTATCGGCAGCACCTCCGCACGACTGTCCCGGGTGGCGCTGCTGGTCGACTTCCAGGCACGACGAAGGGTCTCACGCCTGATTCGCTACGGTCGGTTCGTCGTACCGCAGCCATGCGAGTGCCTCCTCTCGCTCCACGCGGGCGTCCCACGCTTCGGCCGCCGCCCAGTTGATCATGCGGGGTACGGGCCCCGTATCGCCCCGGGTGGCCGTACTCGCTCGTCCCCGGGCGGATCGCGCGCGCGGCGCCCATGACGTCCCAGGCGTCGAGCAGCCGGATCGCATCTCCTGCTTGCCCGACTACCGCCCCCACACCGCCGGTCGACCGTTGATCGAGTGTCCGGCCGGTCCGGGGGCCCCATCGGCCGTCACAGCCCCCTCGGCCGTCATGGCCCGCGTCGTCCTCCACCCACCTCGACCTGTCCGCAGGCCCTCGGAAGCAGGTGGTCAGGCCGGGTAGGCGTGCGTCTGGGCGGCCTTGACGGCGGCCCAGACCGTCGAACCGGGGGCGAGCCCGAGCTCCGCGGCGGCCGCCGGTGTCAGGTCGGCGGCCATCGGGACGGCGCCGGCCAGGTCGGCCCGCACCTGGTCGCCGTGCAGGTCCAGGCCGTGCACCGTCAGCTCCCAGACGTTGCGCGCGCTGCCCTCCGGCCGTGACCGGTGCAGGGTGACGGCGGACGGGGGGAACGCGACGAACGCCGGGCCGGACAGGTCCTCGTCCGTCGTCAGCACGGCGCCCTGCGGCAGCGTCACCCGGTGCCCGTCCGCCGTGCCCCGGTAGAGGTTCAGCCCGACCAGCCGGGCGATGTAGTCGGTGCGCGGCCGGCGCGCGATCTCGGCCGGAGCGCCGGACTGCACCTCGCGCCCCTCCTCGATCACCACCAGCCGGTCGGCCAGCACCATCGCGTCCAGCGGGTCGTGCGTCACCAGCACCGCGACAGCCTCGAACGCGGCCAGGTGGCGGCGCAGCTGGGCCCGGACGTCGAGCCTGGTGCGGGCGTCCAGCGCGGCCAGCGGCTCGTCCAGCAGCAGCAGCCGGGGCCGGACGGCCAGCGCCCGGGCCAGCGCCACCCGCTGCGCCTGGCCGCCGGAGAGCCGACCCGGCCGGGCGTCGGCGTGCTCGGCCAGGCCCATCCGCTCCAGCCAGCCGGCCGCCTCGGCGCGCGCCTCGCGCTTGGAGCGCCCCTGGCAGCGCGGGCCGAACGCCACGTTGTCCAGCGCGCTCAGGTGCGGGAAGAGCAGGTAGTCCTGGAACACCACGCCGACCGGGCGCTCCTCGGCCGGGGTGTGCAGCCGTCGAGCCGGGTCCTCCAGGACGCGGCCGTCCAGGCGCAGATGGCCGCCGCCGAGCGGGAGCAGTCCGGCGAGCGCGCGCAGGGCGGTGGACTTGCCGGCGCCGTTGGGACCGAGCAGCGCAACCACCTCGCCGGGGGCGGCGGTGAGCGCGAGGTCCAGTGCGAAGGCGGCACGCTCGACCCGCAGCCGGGCGTCCAGGCCGGACGCGGCGACATCGGAAGCGCCGGCACCGGGCGCGGCGGCACCGGCAGCGGGGGGATCGGTGGGGGTCATCGGCGGGATCTTCCGGGATCGGGGCCCGGTCGGGCCGGCGGCAGGACAGAGGACGCGGCCGGCCCGACGGCGGGCATGACGGCGGGCACGGGCGTCACGGCGTGGACATCCAGCGCTCGCGCAGCCCGGCCAGGACCGCGATCGACACCACCAGCAGCACCAGCGAGAGCGCGATCGCCGCCTCCGGATCCGACTCCATCGCGAGGTAGACGGCCAGCGGCATGGTCTGGGTACGGCCGGGGAAGTTGCCCGCGAAGGTGATCGTCGCGCCGAACTCACCGAGCGCCCGCGCCCAGGCCAGCACCGCCCCGGCCCCGATCCCAGGGGCGATCAGCGGCAGCGTCACCCGGCGGAAGACGGTCAGCCGGGAGGCGCCCAGCGTCGCGGCGGCCTCCTCGTAGCGCGGGTCGGCGGCGCGCAGCGCGCTCTCGACGCTGATCACCAGGAACGGCATCGCGACGAACGCCTCGGCGATCACCACGCCCGTGGTCGTGAAGGGCAGGGTCAGGCCGAAGGCGGAGTCCAGCCAGGAGCCGACGATGCCGCGCCGGCCGAGCACGAGCAGCAGCGCCACGCCGCCGACCACCGGCGGCAGCACCAGTGGCAGCGTCACCAGGGCCCGGACCAGCCGCCGGCCCGGCAGCTCGGTCCGGGCCAGCAGCCAGGCCAGCGGTACGCCCAGCACCAGCGACACGCCCGTGGCGGCCGTCGCGCAGACGAGCGACAGCCGCAGCGCCTCCCACACCTGCGGGCTGGTGAGCTGCTCGGACAGCGTGCTCCACGGCGCCCGCACCAGCAGCCCGACCAGCGGGAGGACGAGGAACGCCAGGCCGAGCAGTGCCGGGAGCAGGAGGGTGACCGGCACCCGGTGCGCCCTCCGTCGGCCGAGGAGGCGGACGGGGCCGACGCGGCCGGGACCCCGGCGCTCCCCCGGAGCCGACCGGCCGGTGCGGCGGATCACGGGGCCTGGAAGCCCGCCGCAGTCAGCACCTGCTGGGCCTCGGGCGACCGGACGTAGGCGACGAAGGCGGCGGCGCCGTCCTTGTTCGGGGCCTTCGCCAGGGCGGCGATCGGGTAGTCGTTCACGGCCTGGGCGGCCTCGGGGAAGTCCACGCCGTCGATCTTCCCGGCATCGGCCCGCACATCGGTGCGGTACACGAGGGAGGCGTCGACCTCGCCCAGTTCGACCTTGGTCAGCGCGCCCTTGACGTCCTGTTCGAGGGTGACCGGGGTGAGGTTGACGCCGGCGGCCTTGAGCGCGGTCAGCGCGGCGGCGCCGCAGGGCACCTCCTTGGCGCAGAGCGCGACCTTCACCCCGGGGGCGGCGAGGTCGGCGAGCCCGGCGAGGTGCTTGGGGTTGCCCTTGGGGACGGCGATGGTGAGCGTGTTGCGCACGAAGGTCTTCGGCTCGCCGGCGGCGCCGCCCGCGTCGGTGACGGTCTTCATGGTGGCCGGGCTGGCGGCGGCGAAGACATCGGCCGGCGCGCCGGAGTTGATGCTGGTGGCGAGGGAGGAGCTGCCGCCGAAGTTGAAGGTGACCTTGGCGCCGGGGTTGGCGGCCTCGAACTTCTTGCCGAGGTCGGTGAAGGTCTCCTTGAGCGAGGCGGCCGCGAACACGGTGATCGAACCGGACGCCTTGGGGACGTCGGCCGACGGGGCCGGGGCCGATGCCGACGCCGGTGCCGCTGCCGACCCCGACGTCCCGCCGTCCTTGGTGCCCGAGCCGCCGTCGCTGCCGCAGGCGGTGGCGCCGAGGGCGAGCACGAGGGCCGCGGCGCCGGCGGCGGTGAGTCTGCGGATGGTCATTCCTTCGCTTCCCCTCCTGGTCGCGCCGGAAGGGCGCGGGGTGATGGACGCAGCTGCGGCCGATATGCCGATCATAGTGCCGCATATGCGGGCCGATTATCGTCTGTCCCATCGCACAGGCAAGGGACTCTCCGGGTGGCGCTCCGGCCCCGAGGGTGGCGCGAGGGGCCGTGCGGACGCGGGCGGGGACGCGGACGCGGGCGCCGACGCGGCCTGCCGTCCGAGCCGGGGAGGACCCGAGTCCGTCCGCGGCGCCTCTGTCACCCGCGAGGGTGGCACGGGCCACGGGCAGGGGGCGCGAACGGCTGGGCGAGCGCCGTATGGCGCCCGCCGGGTCGCCTCGTGCGCTCCTTCTGCTCTGATTACCACTCAGTTACGTTGGAGCGGTACGAGGGGCACGACCGAGGAGGGGACATGACGCAGACCGCCGCCGACGCCGCCACTGCCGGCGCCACCGCTGCCGCCGCCGCGAAGCGGATACCGGGACCGCTGGGGCTTCCCCTGGTGGGTTCGCTGTTCGATCTGACCCGCCGTCCGCTGCGGACCTACCTCGACGCCCGCCGCGACTACGGCGACGTCGTGCGCTTCACGGCCGGCCCGCCGGGGCTGCGCGCCGAGTTCTACGCCGTGTTCTCCCCGGAGGGCGCGCACCAGGTGCTCGGCAGCCAGGCCGCCAACTTCCGCAAGGACAACAGCTTCTACGACGAACTGCGGACCAGCCTCGGCAACGGTCTGCTGACCAGCCAGGACGGCGACTACCAGCGCCAGCGCCGGCTGATCCAGCCGCTGTTCACCCGCCGCCGGGTGGACGGCTACGCGCGGGCCGTCGGCCTGGAGTGCCGGGCGCTCGCCGACCGGTGGCGGGCGGTGCCCGACGGCGTGGTCGACGTGGCCGAGGAGATGTCCCGCTTCGCGCTGCGCACCGTGTCCAGGATCCTGTTCGGGTCGGACGTGGAGGCGGCGGTGGAAGTGGTGCACCGCAGCTTCCCGGTGATAGGCGAATTCGTCCTCGAACGCGGATTCGCGCCGGTCCGGGTGCCGCTCTCCTGGCCGACGCCGTCCAACCGGCGCGGCGCCGAGGCGCGCCAGGACCTGTACGCGGTGTGCGACCGGATCATCGCCGAGCGGGCCCGGCGGGCGGAACGGTCCGGCACGTCCGGCGGCGACGGCGACGGCGACGGCGCCGGGGGTGGTGTGGCGGGCCAGGACGACCTGCTGGAGCTGCTGACCCGGGCCCGCGGCGAGGACGGCGAGCGGCTCGACCCGGACGAGCTGCGCGACCAGGTGCTGATCTTCCTGCTCGCCGGGCACGAGACCACCGCGACCTCGCTCGCCTTCGCGCTGTTCCTGCTGGCCAAGCACCCCGAGCAGCGCCGCCTGGCGCGGGAGGAGGCGGACGCGGTGCTGGCCGGGCGCGAGCCCGAGGCCGCCGACCTGGAGTCGCTGCCCTACCTGACCCGGGTGCTGAAGGAGTCCATGCGGCTCTACCCGGCCGCCTCGCAGATGGGGCGCCGCTCGGTGGAGGAGGCGGTGGTCGACGGGTACGTGATCCCGGCCGGCGCCCAGGTGATCCTGGCGCCCTGGGTGACCCACCGGCACCCCGGCCACTGGGAGCAGCCCGACCGCTTCGACCCCGATCGCTTCCTGCCCGAGCGGGAGAAGGAGCGGCACCGGTACGCCTGGTACCCGTTCGGGGGCGGGCCGCGGGCGTGCATCGGCCAGCACTTCTCGATGCTGGAGTCGGTGCTGGCGCTGGGCTCGCTGCTGCGGGCGTTCGACCTGGAGGCGATCGACCGCGGGGTACGGCTCGGCCAGGGCATCACGCTCCAGGTGAAGAGCCCGATGCGGGTCCGGCTGACGCCGCGCGTGTGAGTGGGCGCGGGAATGCCCGAATGCTCGGACCCTCCGTCCCTCGAATGCGCGGACGCTCGAATGCGCGAATGCGCGAATGTGCGAAGGAACGCATGAGTGCATGCGTGAATGAGTGAATCGGCGGGTGGGGGAGCGGGAAGGGCGGTACGGCGTGCCGTACCGCCCTTCCGCGGTTCTCGCTTTTCCGTCTCTTTCGGCGGCGTCGACGCATCACCGGGACCCGCAGCGGGCAAAAGGACGGCGAACCGTGATGCGCGACGCGTCAGGGGAGTTCCGGCCGGTGCCGGCCGACCGGGATTCGGGGTGCCGATTTCCGAGGGGGCGGCATGGGGAGTGCGCCGGGTTGTCGGGGCGAAGGCGAAGCGGGTGGCTGTTCCGGGGCCGAATCGGCGGAATTCGACCGGGTGTTCACGGAATTGCTGCCCCGGCTGCACCGGGCGGCCGTCCGGCTGGTCGGAAATCCGTTCGGCGCGGGGGACGTCGTCCACGAGGCGTATGTGCGCATCGCCCGGCGGCCGGCCCGTTTCCTCGGCCATCCGCGGCCCTACGCCTACGCGTTCACCGTGATGGTCAACGTCGTGCGCGACGAGTGGCGCCGTGACCGCCGTCGGCTGGTGCCGTTCGAGGTGCTGGAGGACGTCGAGGCGCTCGGCGCGGAGGCCGGCGGGCAGGCCGAGCTGCAGGCGCACTGGGAGGTCGTCCGGCTGCTGGGCTGTCTGACGGTCAAGCAGGCGCGCGCCGTCCTGCTGGTCGACCTCGACGGGTACGGCCTGGAGGAGGCCGCCGCCCTGCTCGGTGTGCACCGCTCCACCCTGGCCCTCACTCGGCGGCGGGCGCTGGACCGGCTGCGGACCGTTCTCGAACGGGAGCGCGAGCGCGAAACCGCCGACGGGGCCGGTTCCGGCGCGCCGAACTGACGGACAGTCAGGTGAGGCGCCGGTTGCGCCCGTACGCTGAACCGTGATCACGTACGAGGAACTCCGGCTCCGCTCCCTGGCGGACGAGGGCCGTTGGATCGAACTGCTGGGCGCCTACCGGCAGGCCCGCGCCGCCGCCGTCGCGCTCGACCCCGCACGGACCGGCGCCGCGCGGGGCCGGGCCGCCGCCGCGACCGCCCCGCTCGGCCACCTGATCGCGTACGCGGCGCCGCCCGAGGTGGCGGCCCGGCTGTTCGACCCGGACGGCGGTCCCGGTACCGCCGCCGGTGTCGCCGACCACGACGCCGGACCGCTCTGGGAGGTGCTGGCGACCAGGCACCACTGGCGACGCCTCGCCCCGCTGCTCGGCCCGCCCCCGGTGCGGCGGCTGGTCGCGCAGACCCGGGTGCTGCTGGGCGAGGACCTCTCCCGGGACGCCGAGCCGGACCGGGAGGGCGTCCCGCTGCGGCTGGAGCCGTGGGAGGCGGCGGGCCGGTGCGAGGGCGCGCCGGTGCGCGAGTACCTGCGCGACGGCGGTTCGCGCAGCGCGCTGCTCACCCTGCCGGCCAGCCGGGAGGGTCTGGCCCCGGTGAAACTGCCCGAACCCGGCGCCCGGCTGCCCGGGCAGCCGGCCACCCGGGCGCTCGCCGAACTGGCCGGGTGGGCGCGGGCGGTCTGCGTGCGGGGGCCGGCACCGCTCGCCGCCGCGCAGCTCGCGCCCGGGCGGCTGGTCACCGGCGGGTACCTGCCGTTCGTGCTCGCCTGGCCGGCGCTGGTGCAGGCGGGCGTCGCGGACCGGGCGCACGGCGCGGCGCACGGGCGGTTCGCGCTGTGGCGGGCGCTGGCGGCGATGGCCGGTGCCGCGCGGCCGCCGGGGCCGGTAGGGCCGGTAGGGCCGGTAGGGCCGGTGAGGTCACCGGGATCGCCGAGGCCGCTGGGACTCCTGAGACCCCTGGGACCCCTGGGACCGGAGCGGGTGGACCGGGGGGAGGTGGGCGCGCTGGTCGCCAGGATGCGCTGCTTCACCTGGGAGGACCCGGCGGACCGGTTGCGGCATCTGCACCTGGCGCTGGAGGACCCGGCGACCGGCCTGAGCTGGGCGGTCAGCGGGTCCGAGGAGGTCTGAGCGGCGGGGCGGAGCCGTCGGCGCGGCGGGCCGCGCCGAAAGGGCGAAGCCCCCGGTCCGGCGCCGTTTCCGGGGGGTTGGACGGGGCGCCGGACCGGGGAGTCTGGGGGGTGGGACGGCTCAGGCGGCGGGCGCCGGGGCGGTGGCAGCGGCGGCGACGGCGACGGGCGCGGCGGCCGGAGTCGTGGTGGGGACCGGAGCCGTGGCGGGGACCGGAGCCGTGGCGCCGTGGGCGTCGGCGTCCAGCAGCGTCCGCTCGTCGAACGGCACCGCGCCCGCCAGCACCCGCCGGGCCCGCTCGCGGTCGAACTCGCCGGTCCACTGGCCGATCAGCACGGTGGCGACGGCGTTGCCCGCGAAGTTGGTCAGCGCCCGGGCCTCGGACATGAACCGGTCGATGCCGACGATCAGGCCGACCCCGTCCACCAGCGCCGGCTTGTGCGACTGCAGCCCGCCCGCCAGGGTGGCGAGTCCGGCGCCGGTGACGCCGGCCGCGCCCTTGCTGGCGATCACCATGAAGACCAGCAGCGACAGCTGCTCGCCCACCGACATCGGCTTGTCCATGGCCTCCGAGATGAAGATCGAGGCCATCGTGAGGTAGATCGCGGTCCCGTCCAGGTTGAAGCTGTAGCCGGTCGGGACGGTGATGCCGACCACCGGGCGGCTGACTCCCAGGTGCTCCATCTTGGCGATCAGCCGGGGCAGCGCGCTCTCCGAGGAGGAGGTGGAGAGGATGAGCAGGAACTCGCGGCCCAGGTAGCGAAGCAGGGCGAAGACGTTGACGCCCGCGACCAGGCGCAGCAGCGTGCCGAGCACCACGACCACGAACAGCGCGCAGGTGAGGTAGAAGCCGATCATGATGACGGCGAGGCTCTTCAGCGCGGCCGTGCCGGTGGCGCCGACCACCGCCGCCATCGCCCCGAACGCGCCGACCGGGGCCACCCACATGATCATCGCCATCACCCGGAAGACCAGCCGCTGCACGTGCTCGACGCCGCGCAGCACGGGCGCGCCGGCCGGGCCCATCGCCTGCAGGGCGAAGCCGACCAGCAGTGCGACCAGCAGGGTCTGCAGCACCTTGCCCTCGGTGAGGGCGGAGAGCAGGGAGGTCGGGATCATCCCGAGCAGGAAGTCGGTGGTGGACTGCGCGCCGCCGGCGGCGGCCTGGGCGTGGCCGGACTTGGCGAGCGCGGCGGTCAGGTGGAGGCCGCCGCCGGGCTCCAGCAGGTTGCCGACCAGCAGCCCGATGCCGAGGGCGACGGTCGACATGGCGAGGAAGTAGCCGAGCGCCAGGCCGCCGACCCGGCCGACCTTGGCGGCCTTGCTCACCGAGCCGATGCCGAGCACGATGGTGCAGAAGATGACCGGGCTGATCATCATCTTGATGAGGTTGACGAAGCCCGTGCCGACCGGCTTCAGCTCCACCGCGAAGCCCGGCGCGGCCAGGCCCACCACGACGCCCGCGACGACCGCCGCGATCACGGCGAGGTAGAGGTAGTGGGTGCGGTCCTTCGTCGCGGTGCCCGCGCGTGCGGCTCCTGCGGTGATCGACATCTGCGGCTCCTTCGCCACTGCTGTTGCGCGGTCGCACGTGCGCCGGTGTGCTCGCGGAGGCGCTCTCCTGGGGGTGAGCCCTGGGGGGTGAGCCCTGGGGGTGGGCTCGTGAGGGCGAGCTCGTGGGGGCGTGCGACCGTGCGGTCCTGGCGGCCCCGGGGGGAGGGCCGCTCCGACTATGCGGGCAGGCGTGACGCGGGTCACGCTTGCGTTCATAGAGTTCACGAGGCCGCCGCTCCCGCCCCGGGCCCGGACCGGTCGACCGGGCCCGTGGTGCACACTGACAGGCATGTCCGCGCGTACCCTCACCCCGCCGCGCCGGCTGGTGCGCAGCCTGGCCGGACAGCTCTTCGTCGTCCAAGTGGTCATCGTCGCCGCCGTGGTGGCCGGCGGGGCGGTGCTCGCGTACCTGTTCACCGCCGACCGCACCGAGGACGCCGCCCGCCGCCAGGTCACCGCCGTCGCCCGCGCCGTCGCCGACTCCCCGGCCGTCCTCGCCGCCGTCACCGCGCCAGACCCCACGGCTGTGCTCCAGCCGTACGCCGAGCGGGTGCGGGCCGACACCGGGGTCTCCTTCGTCACCGTGATGGACACCGAGGGCGTCCGCTGGACCCACCCGCTGCCCGAGCAGATCGGCCGCACCTTCCTCGGCCACATCGACTGGGCGCTCGCCGGCCGGACCCGCAGCGAGACGTACACCGGCACGCTCGGCCCCTCGGTGCGGGTGGTCACCCCGGTGCTGGACGAGCGGCACCGGGTGGTCGCCCTGGTCAGCGCGGGCATCACGGTGCAGTCCATCTCCGCCCAGCTGCGCGGGCCGCTGCTCGCCCTGGTCGGCGTCGCGGCGGGCGCGCTGGCGCTCGGCGGGATCGCTACCTACCTCGCCAACTCCCGTCTGCGGCGGCACACCCACGGCATGGGCCCGGACGAGCTCAGCCACCTCTACGAGTACCACCAGGCCACCCTGCACGCCGTCCGGGAGGGGCTGGTGCTGCTCGACCGCGAGCGCCGGGTGATTCTCTGCAACGACGCCGCGCGTGAACTCCTGGGCCTGGCAGGGGCGGTGGAGGGCCGGCCGGTCGCGGAGCTGGGCCTGCCGACGGCACTGGTGGCGGCCGTCTCGGGGGCCGACCCGGTCCGCGACGAGGTGCACCTGACCGCCGAGCGGGTGGTGGTGCTCAACACCTCCACCATCGGCACCGGGCTCGGCCGCGTCCTCACCCTCCGCGACCACACCGAACTCCAGTCGCTGAGCGGCGAACTGGACTCGGTGCGCGGCTTCACCGAGGCGCTCGGCGCGCAGGCGCACGAGGCCGCCAACCGGCTGCACGCGGTCGTCTCGCTGATCGAACTCGGCCGCCACCGCGAGGCGGTGGAGTTCGCCACCGCCGAACTCGCCCTCGCCCAGCGGCTCACCGACCGGGTGGTGGCCGCCGTCGGCGAACCCGTGCTGGCCGCCCTGCTGCTCGGCAAGGCCGCCCAGGCCGCCGAGCGGGGCGTGGAGTTGACGCTCACCCCGGACAGCTCCATCGACGACGGGGTGCTGCCGCCCCACCTCAGCGCGCGCGACCTCATCACCGTCCTCGGCAACCTGGTCGACAACGCCGTGGACGCCGCCATCGCCGGCGCGGCCGAGAGCCCCGATCCGCCGGAGGTCACCGTCACCGCACGAATCGACGGTGAGCACCTGCTGCTGCGGGTCGCCGACACCGGCACCGGCATCGACCCGGGCGCGGTGGAGGACGTGTTCCGGCGCGGCTGGAGTACCAAGCGGGACGGGACCGGGTGCGGGCACGGGCACGGGCTCGGGCCCGGCGGGGGCCACGGGCGCGGCATCGGGCTCGCGCTCGTCGCACAGACCGCCCGGCGCAACGGCGGCACCGTCGAGGTCGGCCGGGAACGCGGCGCCGTCCTCACCGTCCGGCTGCCGCTGGACCGGCCGACGCGCGAGGGCGCGGGGGAGCGCGGGCACGAACACGAACACGAACACGGACGCGGACGCGGAAGCGGGCACGCGCACGGGCACCTGGCGGTGGCCCCGTGAGCGGCGCGCCGTCGTCGCCGGGGCGGCCCGAGATCTCCGTCCTGGTCGTGGAGGACGACCCGGTGGCCGCCGCGGCCCACGCCCTCTACGTCGGGCGCGAACCCGGTTTCCGGACC
Source organism: Kitasatospora sp. NPDC057595 (assembly GCF_042800875.1). Classification (NCBI taxonomy): domain Bacteria; kingdom Bacillati; phylum Actinomycetota; class Actinomycetes; order Kitasatosporales; family Streptomycetaceae; genus Kitasatospora; species Kitasatospora sp. NPDC057595. The sequence goes on from NZ_JBHVGL010000008.1 coordinate 143,094, forward strand.
GCCGGCACCGTGCACGGCTGCGCACAGGCGCTGCGCTTCCTGGAGCGCGAGCGCGCCGCCGGCCGGCCCGTCGACCTGCTGCTGCTCGACCTCTACCTGCCCGACGGGCACGGCCTGCAGCTCTGCGGCACGCTGCGCGCCGCCGGGCACACCACCGACGTCATCGCCGTCACCTCCGCCCGCGACCTCGCGATGGTGCGCCAGGCCGTCTCCGCGGGCGTCGTCCAGTACCTGCTGAAGCCCTTCGCCGCCGCCGCGCTGCACGACCGCCTGGAGCGCTACGCCCGCTACCGGGACACCCTCGGCCGGACCGGTCCGGCCACCGGGCAGGACGAGGTCGACCAGGCGCTCGCGCTGCTCCGCGCACCCGAACGCACCGCCCTGCCCAAGGGGTTGAGCGCGCCGACGCTGGACACCGTCGCCGGTGTGCTGCGCGCGGCCCGCACCGGCCTGTCCGCCGCCGCCGCGGGCACGGCGGCCGGGGTCTCGCGGATCACCGCCCGCCGCTACCTGGAACACCTGGTGGACACCGGGCTCGCCGCCCGCGAACCCCGGTACGGCACCGTCGGCCGCCCGGAGTTGTGCTACCGCTGGACGGGTGGTGACGGCGGTGACGGCGGTGATGGCGAGGGCGGCGACGGTGGCGACGGTGGCGGGCCGATGATCGGCTGAACGGGTGAACTGCCGTGCTTCCAGGGCCTGTTCGGATGCGGTGTTCTGAGTACCCGTACTCAGGCGGCGCGCCCGGGTGTGGTGTCACCCTGCCGATGGGGCGGTCACCGGGCCGTCCGACGGACACGGGAAGTGGGGGCGACGCGGATGAAGTGGCTGCGGGCGTTGTGCGGGGCCGTGATCGCGGTGACCGTGGGGTTGGGGCCGGTCGGGACGGCGGGCGCGGTGCCCCGGACCGACCCGGCCCCCGGCATGTCCACCGCCTCGGCGAGCGCGGCGGAGGACGCCGCGACCCTGGCGTACTGGACGCCGGAGCGGATGGCGGCCGCGCTGGCCGCGGACAAGGGGGCCGAGGGCGCGAGCGGGTCGGGGGAAGGGAAGCGGGGCGCCGCCGTCGAGGCGGCCGCCCGCTTCGCGGCCGACCGGTCGGTGAGCGGCGCGTCGGTGGACCGGACGGTGGGGCGCGTCTTCTACGTCAACCCCGCCACCCAACTGCCCGGGGTCTGCTCGGCCAGTGCCGTGAACAGCCCCTCGCGCATGATGGTGCTCACGTCGGCGCACTGCGCCGCGGTGGGCGGCAGCCGGATGAACGGTGAGAAGCCGCAGTGGTTCAAGGCCAACTGGGTCTACGTGCCGGGGTACAAAGGCTCCGACGCCGCCCCCTACGGGAGGTTCACCTGGAAGAACGGCCGGGTGTTCAACAACTGGCTGGACAACGAGAAGGCCGCCGAGTGGGACGTCGCGATGATCACCGTCAACCCCAACGCCGACGGGAAGCGGATCGTCGACGCCACCGGCGCGAACGGTCTGATCGTGAACCAGCGTGACGAGGTGACCGTCACCGCCGTCGGCTACCCGGTCAACCTCGACAAGGGCGAGTACCAGGTCACGTGCACCGGCACCCTGGAGCGGCTGATCCTCTACCCCAGCCTGCTGGAGCTGCCCTGCCGGCTGCTGGGCCACGGGGCCAGCGGCGGGCCCTGGTTGTGGACGGACCCGCAGACGGGGATCACCAAGATCAACGGTGTCACCCGGTCGCACGACGGCGTCGAGATCGACACCCCCTACTTCGACGAGGGCGTCTGGAGCATGTACCTCGAACAGGGCTCGGTGACCTGACCCGACTTGACCCGACCTGAACCGACTCGACCCGATCTGACCCCCGGCCGAGGCATCCGGCCGGGGGTCGGGAATTCCGGTGATCACCACAGCGGTTGACCCGGTGAACGCCACCGCCGTAGGAGAAGGGCTCCCCGTGCGCGCCATCCGGATCGACCGCTTCGGCACCCCCGACGTCCTGGGCGTCGTCGACGCCCCCGAACCCACGGCGGCGGCCGGGGAGGTGCTGATCCGGGCCACCGCGACCAGCATCAACCCCGTCGACGACAAGACCCGGGAGGGCGCCATCGGCCCGGGGACGCCGCCGCTGCCGATGACGCTCGGCTGGGACCTCGCCGGTACCGTGGTCGACGGCGGCCGGAGCGGGCTGCGCGCCGGGGAGCCCGTCGTGGCGATGTCGCACCAGCTCGGCTCCGGGCGCGGGACGTGGGCCGAACTGGTCGCGCTGCCGGCCGCGGCGGTGGCCCGCGCGCCCGGGACGGTCGAGCCGGCCGCCGCGGCGACGCTGCCGCTGCCCGGGCTGACGGCCTGGCAGACCCTCGACTGGCTCGGCGTGCGGGCCGGCCGGCGGCTGCTGATCGCCGGCGCCGCCGGGGCCGTCGGCGGGCTGGCCCTGCAGATCGCCCGGGCGCGCGGCGTCGAGGTCGACGCCCTGGTCTCCCGGGACGAGCAGGTCGCCTTCGCCCATGAGCACGGCGCCGGCCTGGCCACCACCGACCCCGACGAACTGCGCGAGGGCGGCTACGACGCCGTCTTCGACACCTTCGGGGCGTTCCTGACGCGGGCGGTGGCCGACGGCGGCCGCTACGCGTCGATCGCCACCCAGGCCGGCCCCGTCCCCGACCTGTCCGCCCGGGGCGTGCGCACCACCGTCCACCAGGTGCGCGAGGACGGCGCGGCGCTCGCCGAGCTGGTCGCGCTGGTCGACCGCGGCGCGCTGCGCCCCCGGGTGCACGAGGTGTTCGGCCTGGGCGAGGTCCGGGAGGCGCACGAACGGTTCCGGCGGGGCGGGCTGAACGGCAAGCTCGCCCTGGTGTTCTGAGCGGCCGGGGTCAGCGGGTGACGAACTCGCTGAGCAGGGCCTGCACCTCGTAGATGTCCACGCCCTTGGTGAAGTTCTTGGAGATCGGCAGCGCCGCGCCCGACAGCCAGATCTTCAGCTCGGCGTCCAGGTCGAAGTTCCCGGAGGTCTCCACGGCGAAGTGGGAGATCGAACGGTAGGGGATCGAGTGGTACTCGGTCTTCTTGCCGGTGATGCCCTGCTTGTCGACCAGGATCAGCCGGCGGTCGGTGAACAGGAAGGAGTCGCGTAGCAGTTGGTAGGCGGCCTGGAGCTGCTCGCCCTCGCCGAAGAGCTGGGCGAACTCCTTGTGGGCCTCGTCGTTGTCCACGCGGTGGGCGTTGCCGAAGAGCGCCATGCCGGTTCCTCTCGTCGGGCACCCGGTTCGGGTGCGGAGGGTTCCGAGTCTGGCATGCCGGTGATCACGGCTGGGTGGCGCTCCCGCTCGTGTCCCCGGCGCTCGTGCCGCCGTCGGTCGCGTCTCCGTCGGCGGCGTTCCCGCTGGTCGCGTTCCCGCCGGTCGCGTCCGGCGTCCGCTCGGCGAGGGCGAGGTAGCGGTCGTCGGCGTCGGTGTAGGAGGTCAGGCGCCAGCCGGCGGCGGTGAGCAGCGGGCGGAGGTTGGGCTCGGCCCGCAGGTCGTCCGGGGTGACGGCGCGGCCGTGGCGGGCGGCGAGGGCGGCGCGGCCGACGGGGTGGAACAGCGCGAGCCGGGCGCCGGGGCGGGAGACCCGGGCGAGTTCGCCGAGGGCGCGGGCCGGGTCGGGCAGGTGGGAGATCAGGCCGGCGGCGAAGACGGCGTCCAGCGTGGCGTCGGGCAGGGGGAGTCGGGCGCAGTCGGCGAGCAGCAACCCGGCGGTGCCGGGGTGGCGGGCGGCGGCCTCGTGCAGCATCTCCGGGGTCACGTCGGCGCCGAGCACCCGGCCCGCCGGGCCGACCGCCGCGCGCAGTGACGGCAGGGCACGGCCGGTGCCGCAGCCCGCGTCCAGCACGGACTCGCCCGGGTGCAGGGTGAGTTCGGCGACTGCGGCGGCGTAGCGCGGGCCGTCGTCGGGGAACTTGGCGTCCCAGTCGGCGGCGCGGACGGCGAAGAACTCGCGGGTGCGGGCCAGTTCGGCGGCGTACTCGGCGGCGTCCTGGGCAGCCTCGGCGGCGTCGGGGCCGGGGTCGGCGCTGGTGTCCGGGCTGGAAGGGGTGGACGGCGAGGGTGGGGTGGACGGCATGCGGTGAGGGTAGCGCGCGGTGCTGTCGCCCGGACCGTGACCTCCGGGCGGGTCGCTCGTTGGGGAAACGGGTCCGCTGTCACTCGCGCGGGTGGTTTCCGGAGGCCCGGGGCGAATCCGGGCGAGGCAGAGAAGTAAGGTTAGCCTCACCTAAATTCCTGGGAGCCCGTCTTGACGCTCGCCGCTGAGCCCGCCACCGGTCCGACCGTCCCCGTGCCGACCCCTGCGCCAACGGCCGCGCCAACGCCTGTGCCGACCGCCGTGCCGACTCCGGCCCCGGCCGAAGCCGTGCTGCGGCGCCAGCGCGTCCGCGAGTCCGCCGCCCGCACCTACGCGCGCTCCTTCCCGATCGTCCCGGTGCGCGCCAACGGCATGACCGTCGAGGGCGCCGACGGCCGCCGCTACCTCGACTGCCTCTCCGGCGCCGGCACCCTCGCCCTCGGCCACAACCACCCCGTCGTCCTGGAGGCGATCCGCCGCACCCTCGACAGCGGTGCCCCGCTCCACCTGCTCGACCTCGCCACCGCCGAGAAGGACGACTTCACCACCGCCCTGTTCGAGAGCCTGCCGCCGGCCTTCGCCGACGGCGCGCGCGTGCACTTCTGCGGCCCCGCCGGGACGGACGCCGTCGAGGCCGCGCTCAAGCTGATGCAGACCGCCACCGGCCGCTCCGGCGCCCTCGCCTTCACCGGCGCCTACCACGGGATGACCGCCGGTGCCCTCGCGCTCACCGGCAATGTCGCCGTCAAGGAGCCGCTGCCCGGCGGCGGCGAGGTGGTCCGGCTGCCCTACCCCTACGGCTACCGCTGCCCGTTCGGGGTCGGCGGGGAGGCCGGCGCCGACCTCTCCGCCACCTACGTGGAGCGGCTGCTCGACGACCCGTCCGGCGGCGTCGTCCCGCCCGCCGCGATGATCCTGGAGGCCGTCCAGGGCGAGGGCGGCGTCGTCCCGGCGCCCGACGACTGGCTGCGCGCGATGCGCCGGATCACCGCCGAGCGCGGCATCCCGCTCGTCGTCGACGAAGTGCAGACCGGCGTGGGCCGCACCGGTGCGATGTGGGCGGTCGAGCACAGCGGGATCCTGCCGGACGCGATGGTGCTGTCCAAGGCGATCGGCGGCAGCCTGCCGCTCGCCGTCGTCGTCTACCGCGAGGAGTACGACGGCTGGCGGCCCGGCGCGCACACCGGCACCTTCCGCGGCAACACGCTCGCCATGGCGGCCGGCGCCGCCACCCTGCGCCACGTCGCCGCGAACGGTCTCGCCGAACGGGCGGCGCTGGTCGGCGCGCGGATGACCGAATGGCTGCGGGCGCTGGCTCGGGAACTGCCGGTGATCGGAGACGTGCGCGGGCGCGGTCTGATGATCGGTGTGGAGCTCGTCGACCCGGCGGCGGAGCCGGACGCCTGCGGGGCCCGGCCGGCCGCCCCCGAGCTCGCCGTCCGGGTGCGCGAGGCGTGCCTCGCGCGCGGGCTGATCGTCGAACTCGGCGGGCGGCACGATGCCGTCCTGCGGCTGCTGCCCCCGCTCACCGTCACGGACGAGCAGGCGGCCGCGGTGCTGGACCGGCTCGCCGACGCCATCGCGGCGGCCGCGGCGGCCGGGCCGGCGGTGTCCGCGTGAGCCGGGACGACCCGGGCGGGGCGGGGGGCGGGATCGACGGCGCCGGCATGGGCGGGCCGGACGTCGGCGGGCCGCTCGGCGGGGCCGGACCGCTCGACGCGCTGTCCGGCGGGGTCGGCGGGCCCGCCGCGCTCGGTCCGCTGCTCGCCACGGTCCTCGACGCGCTGGAGACCGGCGCCACCCGGCGCGGCGGTCCGCTGCCCGCCGGCCGCCCCGCCGACCTCGCCGCCCGGACCGCCGAGGCACTCGCCGCCGCGCACGGCCGCGACGCCCTCGCCCGCCTCACCGAACTCCTCGCCCACGGCGCCGCCGACCCGGCCGACCCCCACTGCGCCGCCCACCTGCACTGCCCGCCGCTCGCCGTCGCCGTCGCCGCCGACCTCGCCGTCAGCGCCCTCAACCCCTCCCAGGACTCCTGGGACCAGGCCCCCGCCGCGACCGCGCTGGAGACCGGACTGCTCGCCGAACTCGCCGCCCTGGTCGGCTACGACCCGGAGCACGCCGCCGGGGTGCTCACCTCCGGCGGCACCGAGTCCAACCTCATGGGCCTCATGCTCGCCCGCGACCGGAAACTCGACGGCGTCGTCGAACTCGACGGTCTGCTCGGTCTGCCCGCCGGCACCCGGCCGCGGATCTTCGCCTCCCGGGCCGCGCACTTCTCCGTCCAGCGGGCGGCCGCCCTGCTTGGCCTCGGCGAACGGGCCGTCGTCCCCGTCGACGTCGACCGCGAGCTGCGGATGGACCCGGCTGCACTCCAAAGCGCCCTGGCGGAGGCCGACCGGGCCGGCGCCACCCCGCTCGCCGTCGTCGCCACCGCCGGCACCACCGACACCGGCGCCGTCGACCCGCTGCCCGCCGTCGCCGACCTCGCCGCCCGCTACGGTGCGTGGCTGCACGTCGACGCCGCGTACGGCGGCGGCGCGCTGCTCTCCGACCGGCTCGCTCCGCTGCTGACGGGCATCGAACGGGCCGACTCCGTCTCGCTGGACTGGCACAAGCTGGGCTGGCAGCCGGCCGCCGCCGGGGTCTTCCTGGTCCGCCGCGCCGAGACGTACGTCTCGCTCGCCCGCCGGGCCGCCTACCTCAACCCGGCCGACGACGAACAGGCCGGCTACCCGAGCCTGCTGGGCCTCTCGCTGCGCACCACCCGGCGCCCGGACGCCTTCAAGCTCGCCGTCACCCTGCGCGCCCTCGGCCGCGCCGGACTCGGCCGGCTCGTCGACGCCTGCCACGGCCTCGCCCGCGCCGCCGCCGACGCCGTCCGGGCGGAGCCGGAGCTGGAACTGCACGCCGAACCGGTCCTCACCGCGCTGCTGTTCCGCTACCGGCCGACGCAGGCCGGTCTCGCGGAGCCCGCGGTGCGCGACCTGGCCGGCGTCGACCCGGGCGATGTCGACCCGGCGGTGCTCGACCGGGTCAACGCCGAACTGCGCCGTGGGCTGCTGCGCTCCGGCCGGGCCGTGGTCGGGCGCACCGAACTGCCCGGCGAGGGTCCGGGGCGGGTCCGGCTCAAGCTGACCCTGCTCAACCCGCACACCACCGCCGAGGAGGTCACCGGGCTGCTCGCCGAGATCGTCCGGGCGGGCCGGGAGGCGTGGAGCGCGGCACGGTAGCTCGGACGGCCCCGGTGGGGGCAGGGGTGGCGACCCGCAGGTGGTGGTTTCACCCCGGTGGAGAGGTCGAGGGCGCCGGACTCGCCCCGGATCGTCAGTTCGTGGTTTCCGGGGGCCGGCGGGGCCAGTCGCACCCACAGGCCGCAGGACCAGGTGTCGCCGGCGTCCTCCGCGGCCTCGCCGAAGGCGTTGCCGGGGGTGCCGAAGAATCCGATCGGGGTCGCGCCGATCGGCTCGGCGGTCAGCGGGGCGCCGTCTGCAGGCCGGGGTCAGGAGGGGGCGCCGAGGACCAGCGCGACCAGTCGCCGTGACGTCATGATCGCGAAGTGTTGGAGCCCGGCTGCGGCCATCTGCTGCGGGATGGCCGTGGGGTGGCCGCGGGGTGCCTACGGTGCGAGGAGGAGCTCGCGGCAGCGCTCCCAGGTGGCCGGGTCGGCGGCGACCAGCAGGCCGTCCTCACCGCCGGGGGGCTCGGGGGCGTACGGGGTGCCGTCGAACCGGGCGGCACGGCCGCCGGCCTCGGTGAGGAGGAGGGAGCCGGGCGCGTGGTCCCAGGGGAGGGTGCGCCAGTAGAGGAGGAAGTCCATGGCGCCCTCGACGACGTCCGGGTACTCGACGCCGGCGGCGTGGCGGCCCGGGCCCAGCTCGCCGAAGGCGGCGCTGTTGGCCTCGATCAGGCGGCGGCGCGCGGGATCGAGGAAGCGGCTCTTCACCGAGCCGCGCCACTTGGCCGGGTCGGCGGCGGCGGGCGTGCGGGTCAGGCGGTGGCCGTCGCGCCAGGCGCCGGAGCCGAGCTCGGCGGTGTAGGTGGTGGCGGTGGCGGGGTGCCGGATCCAGGAGGCGACCGTCCGGCCGTCGCGCACCAGGGAGACCATGACGGCGTACTCGGGCCGGCCGGCGACGAAGTTGGCGGTGCCGTCGACGGGGTCGACGAGCCAGACGGCGGGTTCCGCGTGCAGCGCCCGGCCGAGGGCAGGGTCGGCGGCGACGGCCTCCTCGCCCACCACCGGGATGGGCAGCAGCTCGCGCAGCCGTCGGGCGATGATCACCTCGGCCTCCCGGTCGGCGACGGTGACCACCTCGCCGGGGACCTTCTCCATCACCTCCCCCGCCGCCAGCGCCCGGAACCGGGGCTCCACCGCCTCGGCCGAGGCCTCGGCGATGATCTCCGCCACCTTTTCCATCAGCACGCGCGCGCTCCCTTCGCCGGCTACCACTTTCGCACGTCAGTGCGGAGTCGGCGTGCGGCGGGGCGGAGGTCCGGGCGGAGGCCGGTGGCTGACAATTGACAGCTGACAGATATCAGCTGACAGATTTCAATATCTGTCAGCTGTCATCTGTCAATTGTCAGCCGTTCCCCGGCGCCGCCGACTTTCGGCCGCTGCGCGGTCGAGCCGGCCCGGGTCTGCGTCGCCTGCCCACGCGCCGGTGACGAGGAGCGGCTGCGCCGACTCTGCCGCCGCGTCCGGCGCGCACGGGGGTAGGCTCGGCGCCCGTGATCGACTCCACCACCCACATCCGGGTCGCGCGCCCCTCCCGGGACCTTGCCGCGGCCGAGCGCTTCTACGTCGAGGGCCTCGGCCTGTCCGTCCTGTGGCGCAGTACCGAACGCGTCTCCGGTGAGCACGACCTCCTGATGGTCGGCCCGTCCGGCGGTGGCTGGCACTTCGAGCTCACCCGCGACCCCGAGCGCCCGGTCGAGCCGACGCCCACCGTCGACGACCTCTTCGTCGTCTACCTGGGCGCGCCCGTCGACGACGCGCTGGTGCGGCGCCTGGAGGAGGTCGGCGGCACCCGGGTTCCCGCCCACAACCCGTACTGGGACGAGTACGGAGTCACCGTGGCCGACCCGGACGGCTATCGCCTGGTGCTCTGCACCCGCAGTTGGAGCTCCTGACCGCGCGCAGGGTCCTGGAGCAGCGCGCCGGCCGCGCCGTACGCGTCGTTCACGCCGCTCAAGGACCCTGGTGCGCTGGAGCCCGTCCCTGACGCCTGCTCAGAGCAGGACGTCCGCCAGTCGCTTGAGGTCGTCGCGGACGGACTCCCGCTCCTCCTCGGTCAGTTCGGTCGCCACCCGCTCGGCCCGCCGGGTGAACGCCTCGGCGCTCGCGCCGTCCGCGAGGCGGTGCGCCAGGTCGGCGCGCAGGGCCAGGATGCGGAACAGCAGTACCGGCGCGGGCGGCCCGTCCGGCAGGGCCAGTGCGCGGTCCAGCACCCGGGCGGCCGCGGCCGGGTCCTCCTTCGAGTCGGCGAACAGCGCCGCGTGGTGCAGCGCCTTGGCGAACGGCTCCTCGGGGGACGGCCGGTGGCGCTGGTCGACGCGGATCGGCTGGCCGATCCGCAGGCAGTTGCCGCCGGGGTCGGTCACCAGGAACTGCCGGACGCCGTGCGAGGTGTCGCCGACCGGGCCGATCCGGGGCAGGCCGCGGGTCGGCACTCGTCCGTAGGCGGAGCGCAGCCCCTCCTGGAACGCGGCGTGCAGCGCGTCCACGTCGTCCGTGCGGACCAGGCAGGTGCTGTACGAGGCGCCCGGGTCGTACTGCTTCATGCCGAAGAAGTGGAGTTGGATGCCGCCGCGCTGGACCACGGCGTACGGGCTGGGGCTCGTCTGATGGAGGGTCACCTCGAAGCCGAGCGCGGTGTAGAACTCGAGCACTGGCGGGAGGGCCTGACAGGGGAGGATCGGAACCGTCGATTCGACCATGCCCGCTGACTTTACCCCTGGTTGACCGCGAATCGGACGCTTCCGGTCAGATGTCGACCCCGGGAAAGTGGCGGCCGTAGGCGAGGAGCGGCAGTTCCTGGGCCGGACGGACGACCGTCCGACTGCCGCTCCCGTACGACCGGTCGAGGTCGGCGGTGCGTAGTTCGACGTCGTCCGGGCCGGACGGCGTCGGTCGGTTCCCGTCAACCCGTGTGGTCGGTGGGGGAGTTCCGGTGTTCGATCGGCAAGCTGTCCAGGAAGCCGAGGAGTTCGCGCCGCTCGGGGGTGCTGCGCGTGGCGGTGTCCCGTGCGACCACAAGGCGCGGCCACCGAGCGGCGGCCGGGCTGCTCAGACCGCGAGCCGCTTCACCATCACCCGCTCCGCCGCCCCGTTCGCCGGGTTTCCGCCCGCCTCCCCGCCCGCGTCGACGAATCCGTGCCGCCGGTAGAGCGCGACGGCGGCCGCGTTGCCCGGCAGCACGGCGAGCCGCAACGACGTGCTGCCCCGGCGCCGCGCCCACTCCTCGACGGCGCCGAGCAGGCCGTCCCCGATCCCGAGACCCCTCGCCCGCGGCCCGACCCACACCGACCGCAGCTCGCTCATCCCGCCCCCGCCGTCCGGCCCGTCGTTCCGCTTGCCGTCGGGCCCGGGGAGCCCGCCCGCAAGGCCGACCGGCCGCCCGTCCGCCGCCACCGCGACCACGTGCACGGCATCCACCCGCGCGAACCGGGCCCGCCACTGCTCCTCGCCGCCCGCCGGCCAGTCCGCCAGCCGCACCCTGAACGCGTACGGGGCATCGGCGAGCGACGCCAACCGCGCGTCCCGCCAGAGCGGCCAGTCGGCGGGATCGGCAGGCGTCAGAACACGGAGCTCGATCACCGGGCCAGTCTCGCCCGGCCCGCGCCGGCCGTCGAGACCGGCCCGCCGCCGGCCCCGTCCGCCCGCCTCCTCAGCGGACCACCGGCCCCGCGCCGGCGCGCCAGTCCGTGAGCCGCTTGCGCACACTCGCCACCATCGGCAGCCGGTCGCTCTCCTCCGCCGTGAACCAGCCGACCTCGTACGATTCGTCGGAGGTCCGCAACGCACCCCCGACCGGCCGCCCCAGCAGACAGATCGAGAACTCCTGCCGCACCTTGCCGTCGTCGTACGCCATGACGTGGCGCGGATCGGTGTAGGTGCCGACGATCCCGGTGACGACCACCTCGATCCCGGTCTCCTCGAACGTCTCCCGCACCGCGCACCCGCCGATCGACTCGCCCAACTCCATCGTTCCCCCGGGCAGCGCCCACATCCCGTTGTCCGTCCGCCGCTGCAACAGCACCCGGCCCGTCGCCTCGTCGACGACGACCATCGAAGCCGCCGGCACCAGACTGTTCGCCGTCGGCGCGTCCGGATCGTCCTCGTAGTCACGCCTGCCCACTTCGTTCCCCTTCCCTCACGCCGCGGCCCCGCGCCTGCGACGCCGCAAGTCCCGGAGCAGGAAGTCGGCGGGTCCGACTTCCTGCTCCGGGCCTCCACGGAACGTCAGCCGACGCCCTCCCAGATGAGGGCGTGGCCGTTGAAGGCGCCGCTGCCGAACGGGGCGGCGGCGTAGTCCTCGACGGTCATCAGGCCGATGCGGCCGTTGACGGTCCGGACGCAGAAGCGGGTGTTCGTCTCGATCACCAGGGAGTCCGTCGCCTGGGAGCGGAGGAGGTCGGAGCACCGCTTGCGGGTCGGGGTGGCGTCGTCCTTGTAGGGGGCGAGTCCCGGTCCGAAGTTCGGGAAGACACCGCTGCGGCCCGAGGCCATGGCGCCCTGGCCGCTGGTGTAGCTCGTGTAGAGCACGCCGAAGCCGCCGAGGACACCCGGTGCGTCGTCGCCGGTCAGCTGTGGCGGGTTCGCGTCGAGGTCGATCGAGCCGGACAGGCGGACCGGTCCGTTGTAGCGGACGGCGTCCTTGGCCGGGGCCGTCGTGGTCGGTGGCGGTGGCGTGGTGGCCACGGGTACGGGCGCGGGCGCGGGGGCGGTGGTGGTCGGCGCGAGCGTGAAACCGGGTTCGGCGGACGCGGGTGGCGGCGCAGTGGATGCCGGCGGCACCGTCGGCTGCGCCGGCGCCGCGGGGGAGGACTGCGGTGCCGCCGCGGTCCGGGTATCGGCGCTGACGGCGTCTCCCTCGGTCAGCTTCCGTTCGACCAGCGCGCCCGCCACCGCCGCGCAGACCAGGGCGAGGCAGACGGCGACGAGCCATCCCCGGGAGCGGCGCGGCGGCGGTGGTGGTGGGGGTGGCTGGATGATGTTGATGTTGTTTCCGGCGTTCAAGGAGTCGCCGCTGCCCGTCGTGTGCCCCCACTGACCGCCGGGCGGCGGGCCGATCGGCGGGCCGGTGTGTCCCGTGCTCACTTCGTGATCGTGATGTCGCGTCGTGCGTTGTACACGCTTCCGCCACCGCTCGCCTGCCCGTACTGGGCCTCCCCGCTGACGACGGTACCCGCCGACGGAGCCGATCGGTCGGCCGCCAGCAGGGCGCGCAGCCGGTCCGCCAGTTCGGGATTGTGGAGCAGCAGCCAGGTGAAGCGCTGCTCCCACTCGCGCCCGGTGCGCGTCGCGGTGGTCTCGTCCCCCTGGGCCTGCGCGGCGACGAGCAGCTCGTGCGCCGTGTCGAGCGCGGCGCCGATCTCCTCGCCCTGCTCCGGCGCGACCTGCTGCCACAGCGCGACGATCCCGTCGCGGATCCGGCGCCACGACGTGCCGAGCAGCATGCCGGTCACCGCCGGTCCCGCCGTCCGCGCGAGTTCCAGGACCTGTTCCATGTGCGAGGTTCCCCCCTCGGTCTCCGGGACGGGCGTGCGGTGCCGGTCCCTTCGGCGCACAGCATAGGGACCGCCGGTGGGTGTGCTGGGCCGCGACGCGCGATCGATGCCCGTTCGCGACCGAGGAGTTGACGGCCGGACAGGAATTGTCAGTAGTGCGTGCAAGGATCACCGCCATGACGGGACAGGCGTTCGACTGGCGGTCCTTCCTCGCCCGGTGGAGTGAGGAATGGGCCGGGGCGTGCACGGATCCGGGGGAGCTCCGGGAGGGTGACGAGGAGGCGTGGCGGGCGCAGTGGCTGGGGTTCGACGCGGCGCCGGCCGCGCGGGTCGCGGCGGCGCAGGCGGAGCTGGGGTGCGTGCTGCCGCCGTCGTACCGGGAGTTCCTCGCGGTGAGCGACGGGTGGCGGCACGCGGGCGGATTCGTGTACCGGCTCGCCGGGGCGGGCGACGCGCGATGGCACCGGGACGCCCGTGGGCTCAGCGAGTACTTCGACGAAGGAGAGACGGAGGGCCTGTGGCAGCGGGCCCTGCAGCTCGACGTCGAGTCCGACGCGACGCTCGTCCTGCTCGACCCGGGTGACGTCGACGCCGATGGGGAGTGGGCGGTGTACTGCTACGCCTCGTGGCGGGCCGCGCCGCCGGAGCGGTACCCGTCGTTCCGGGCGTTCATGGTCGCCATGCACCAGGAGTTCCACCGGCTGGCCGCCCACCGGTGCGGCGCGCCGTTCGTCAACGCCACCACCCGGGAGCAGGACGCGCGTGTCGAGGCCGCCCGGCTGGACGCTCTGACGGGGGCGTACGAAGGGGCGGCGGAGGTGTTGGCGGAAGCCGTCGCGTACGGACGGCCCCGGGCCGCCGGCATGCTCGACCAGCTGCGCGGGTTCGAGCAGCATCGGTCCGAGCCGACCTTCGGCGAGCTGCCGCGCGATCCCGCCTACCTCGGTGAGGTGATACCGGTGCTCGCGGCCCACCACGTGCGGAGGGGTCACGACGCGACGGTGTGGGGGTACAAGCTGCGGGTGGACACCGGTGAGCTGCGCGTCGCGGCCGACGAGGTGCTCCGGCAGGTGCGCGAGCGCGAGTACCGCTACACCGCGTCCGGTCCGTTCGGTGCGGCGGTCGAACGGGCACGGGAGCAGGCGCGCTGGGGCGGTACGGAGGCCGCCTGGCGGACGCTGCGCGCCGCGCTGCCGCGCTGGACACCGGTGGGGCCGGACCACCTCGCGCCCGTCGGGCTGCTCGCGGACCCGCTGCTCGGGCCGCTGTTCACGGCGGAGCGCGGGCTGGAACTGCTCGCCACTCCGCGTGGCCTGCCCGACGCGGAGGTGGGGGAGCGGGCGGCGGCGGAGCCGGAAGCCGTGGGCGACGGACTGGCCTGGCTCGCCCTGGAGCCGCGTTCCGGTCGGCCCCGGCCGTACCGCTTCGTGCTGGTGGAGGGGGTGGCCCCGGACGGGCTACCGGCCGTCCTCGCCGGGGAGGGGGCGGTGCTGGAGCCGCCCGCGACCCGCTGGGAGGCCGGGACGGACCGGCTCCGGGAGCGGACGGTCTTCTCCTCCGAGGACCCGCAGCCTGCCCTCGTCGGCCACGCGGGCGGCGACGGCGGGGCCGAGTGGAGCTTCGCCTTCGAGGCGCGGACAGCGCCCGGGGCGGTGGGGCTTGCGGCGTCGGTGGCTCCGCGTGTCGCGACCCCGGCCGTGACCGCCTCCGGCCGGACGGGCGGGCGCGCGCTCGCCGTGTTCGTCGAGCCGGAGGAGGGCTTCTTCCACCTGTCCGTGGCCGCGGGCGGCGAGGAGCGGTACGGGTTCACGGTGCGTGGACCGGAGATCGGGCGCCGTGGAACGACGGAGGTTCCGCCCGCTCTCGACCCGGACCGCCACTTCGGTCCGCACGCCCACGGCCGCCAGGGCGAGTACGGCCTGCTGACCGCGCTCGCCTCGGAGTTCGGGGTGGCACTGCCCCGGTTCGCGCTCACCGAGGGGAGGCTGTACACGTTCGCCGACCCGTCGTGGACGCCGCCCACACTGCCGGGTGAGGCCTATTCGACGGCGAGGATGGTGCTCACGGAGCCCCACCCGACGTCGGAGGCCCGGGAGGAGGCGCTCGCGGCGTTGCGGTCACGACTCGCCGGGGGCGTGTCGAGCGCGCCGGGCGTGTCGGGTGTTGCGGGCGGCGCTGTGGGGGTTTCGGGGGTGCCGGGCGGTCCGATGAAGGGGCCGCCGGGGGTGTCGTGAACGCTGTCGGGTGCGGTGAGGCCGTGCCGCTCCTCCCACTCCTGGCGGAGCATGCCGAACAGCAGCCGGTCGTAGCGGACGCCGGCCAGCAGCACGGCGGCCCGGCGGCGTCCCTCCTCGCGGAAGCCGAGACGGGTGAAGGCGCGGGCGGCACGGGCGTTGCCGCTCCAGGTGTCCAGCTCCAGCCGGTGCAGCGGGAAGGCGCCGAACAGGTGGTCCACCAGCAGGCCGAGGGCCTCGGAGCCGTAGCCGCGGTCCCAGAACCTCCGTTCGCCGATGGCGATCCCGACCTCCGCGACGCCCTTGTACGGGTCGAGGCCCCGGTAGTCGACCAGACCGATCGGACGGCCGCCGGACGTCTCCTCGACGGTCAGCATGCAGGCCTCGCGCGGGTGGAGTCGCAGGATCCGGTCGAACCGGTCCGCCAGGGCTTCGGCGGTGATCGGGCCGAAGTTCGGATCCCCGGCCGCCGCCTGCCGGATCACCTCGGGGTCGTTGCGCCAACGGAGCTGGTGCTTCGCGTCCTCGGCGCGCAGGGCGCGCAGCCGCACTTTCTTTCCTTCGATCATGATCGGATGGTAGGTCCGGTCGCGTCAGGCGGCGAGGTCGTGATGGATCCGATCGAGGATCAGACCGGCTCCGGTGTAACCGATTCCGAGCATCCAGAGGTTGTCGTCGACCTGGAAGACCTTGCCGTTGCGGACCGCGTCGAGGCTCTTCCACAGCGTGCCGCCGACGATCTTCGCCTGGTCGGACTTGGCCGCGTCGCCGTAGACCGAGTAGAAGATGACGTCGGCGGCGGCCTGGTCGACCTGCTCGGGGCTGATCTCGATCGAGAAACCGGGCTTGTCCTGGTTGGCGGGGCGGCCGACGCCGAGGTCGGCGAGGATCGAGCCGACGAAGGTGTCGTTGAGGTACAGGCGGGTGGGCGCGCCGGCCAGGAAGCGGGCCACCTCGACCTTGAGGGCCACCGCCTTCTGCGGCCCACCGAGCGCGGTGACCACCTCGGCGAGCTTCGCCCGGTACGCCTGTTCGGCGGCAGCCGCCTCGCTCTGACGGCCGAGGGCCTCGGCGTGCAGCCGGACGTTCTCCTTCCAGGCGGGGCCGGTGGTCTTGCTCAGCACGGTCGGCGCGATCTTGGAGAGCTCGTCGTAGCGTTTGTCGTCGCGGACCTGGTTGCTGAGGATGACGTCCGGACGGAGGGCGGCGACGGCCTCCAGATCGGGCGAGCCGATGGTGCCGACGGTCTTGATTCCGGCGAGGTGTTCGGCGGGGAGGTAGGCGGAGAGCGGCGCGCCGGCTGCGACGGTGGTGGCGCCGACCGGGGTGATGCCCAGGGAGACGGCGGAGTCCAGGGCGTCGGTGTCCAGGACGACGACCCGGCCGGCCCGCGCCGGGACGGTGCTCTCGCCGCGCGCGTGCCGTACGACGCGGCCGTCTGGGGCGTTCGCTCCGCCCGCCTTCGCCGGGCCGCCGGAGCCGCAGGCGGTGAGCGCGAGGCCGGAGGCCAGCCCGGCGGTCAGGGCGAGCAGTCGGCGGCGGGTCGGAGGTGCGGGCAGGGGGCGGTCGGCGGCATCGGGCATCGGGCGACTCCGTTCCGGTGGCAGACGGCGAGGCGTCCCATCCCTGCCCGGTGCCGCGGATCGCTACGCCTGCGGGCGGCCGCGGCGGCTGACGACTGACAGATGACAGCTGACAGATTTCAGCTGACAGATTTCGTCAGCTGTCAGCCGTCAGTCGTCCTCCCGGTGCTCCATGCGTTGGCGGAGCACCTCGTCGTACTCGGCGTGCACCCGGCGGTCCATCGCCAGGGCGAACTGGGCGTCGGTGACCGTCCGCGCGAGGGGTCGGATCCGCAGCACCTGCTCGGTCAGCCGGGCGGCCTCGCCGGGCGGCAGCGGGGTGTCGGCGGCCAGTGCGCCGAGCAGGTGGTCGCGCACCAGGGAGGTGAAGATCTCGGCGATCGCCGTCACGTGCTCCTGGGTCTGTCGGCTGGCCTCCAGCACCACCGAGAGCGGCACACCCTCCGCGACCAGCGCCGTGGTGGCGTCCATCAGTCGCCGACTGACGTGGGTGACCCCGTTCTCCTCGATCGTGACGAAGCCCTGGGCGACGGACTCGGCGGTGTTCTCCTCGGTGAGCTGGTCGCCGAGGGCCGCCTTCAGCTCGTCCCAGTCGAGGTGGACCGGCGTCTCGTCGGACCACGGCGCGACGATCGCCGCCTCCAGTCCGATCAGCTCGGCGACGTCCCGCCCGCTCTCGCCGGCGCCGATGAGCTCGGCGATGCCGCCGAGGGTGTGGCCGCGTTCCAGCAGTTCGGCGATCATCCGCAGCCGGGCCAGGTGGCCCTCGCCGTACCAGGCGATCCGTCCTTCCCTGCGGGGCGGCTGGAGCAGCTTCCGCTCGCGGTAGAAGCGCAGGGTGCGGGCGGTGATCCCGGCCGCCCGGGCCAGTTCCTCCACCCGGAACTCGCGGTGTCCGTCCTCGGCAGCAGCTTCGACCTTGTCCACGGCGCTCAGCATAGGACCGGCGATCGTCCGGTCGGGTCTGTCGGGCTTCTTCCATCAAGTGTCAACAAGGGCTAACCTGCCAATCATGCCAGTGATTGCTGGCATGGTTGGCGTGATCCGCGCCCCGCCGAGCAGCGGTGACGCGCGCCCCACGGCCCCCACCCTCCAGGAGGACGCCGCATGGCATCCAGCAGCAAGCGCCCCCGCCCCCGCGCGTCCGACGCGGACTCCGACGCCGCCGCCGGCGCCGGTGCTGGCGCGGGTGCGACCGTGCCCGGCCAGGCCGCGTCCGCCGAGGAGCAGGCCGTCAAGGAGCAGGCCGTCACGGAGCGGGCCGCCGAGGAGCGGCCCACCGGCGAACGGCCTGCCGACGAACAGCCCGTTGACGAACAGCCCGTTGACGAGCAGCCCGTCCCGCATGTCCGGGTGGCCGTCATCGGCGCCGGCTTCGGCGGCCTCGGCGCGGGCGTCCGGCTGCGCCGCGCCGGCATCACCGACTTCGTCATCCTCGAGCGCGCCGACTCGGTCGGCGGTACCTGGCGGGACAACAGCTATCCCGGCTGCGCCTGCGACGTCCCCTCCCACCTCTACTCCTTCTCCTTCGCCCCCAACCCGGACTGGCCGCGCAGCTTCTCCGGCCAGCCGGACATCCGCGCCTACCTGGAGAAGGTCACCGACGTCTTCGGCATCCGCCCCCACCTGCGGCTCAACACCGAGGTCGTCGAAGCCCGTTGGGACATCGAGCGGACCCGCTGGCGGATCACCACAACGGCCGGCCGCTGGACTGCGGACGCGATCGTCGCCGCCGCCGGACCGCTCGCCGACCCGCAGATCCCCGGCCTGCCCGGCCTGGACTCCTTCCCCGGCGCGGTGTTCCACTCCTCCCGCTGGGACCACGACTTCGACCTCGCCGGAAAGCGCGTCGCGATGGTCGGCACCGGGGCCTCCGCCGCCCAGATCATCCCGGCGATCCAGCCGCGGGTGGGAAAGCTGACGGTCTTCCAACGCACTCCGGCCTGGGTCCTGCCGCGCCGCGACCGGACCATCACCGAGCTGGAGAAGTGGCTGCACGGCCGACTCCCGTTCACCGCCAAGGTCCGCCGTGGCGCGCTGTTCGCGCTGCGCGAGCTCCAGGTGGACGCCTTCGTCCGGCGGCCCGGTCTGCTCAAGCTGGTCCAGCGGCTCGCCGAGCGGCACATCGCGGACGGCGTCGCCGACCCGGCCCTGCGCGCCCGGCTCACCCCCGACTACCGGATCGGCTGCAAGCGCATCCTGCTCAGCAACACCTACTACCCGGCGCTCGCCGCCGCCAACACCGAGGTGGTGTCCGGCGGTCTGCGCGAGGTGCGCGGCTCGACCCTGGTCGCCGCCGACGGCAGCGAGCACGAGGCGGACGCGATCGTCTTCGGGACCGGCTTCCACGTCACCGACATGCCCCTGGGTTCCAGGGTGTTCGGGGTCAACGGCACCAGCTTCACCGAGGAGTGGAAGGAGGGCATGGAGGCGCTGCGCGGCTCCACCGTGCACGGCTTCCCGAACTTCTTCTTCGTCATCGGCCCCAACACCGGCCTCGGCAACAGCTCGATGATCCTGATGATCGAGTCCCAACTCAACTACATGATCGATGCGTTGACCACGCTCGACCGGATCGGCGCGAGCGCGATGCAGCCCACCGCCCGGGCGCAGCGCCGCTGGAACCTCGAACTCCAGCACCGGATGGACCGCACCGTCTGGACCACCGGCGGCTGCCGCAGCTGGTACCTGGACAGGAGCGGCAAGAACACCGTGCTCTGGCCGGGATCGACCACCTCGTTCCGCCGTGCCACCCGGAAGGTCGATCTCACCGAATACGAACTGACCCTCCGTCGGGAGAGTCGCCCGGGCCTGCCCGGGATCGCCGCCGAGGCCGGGGAGGTCCTGGTATGAGTCGCCCGCCGATTCCCGCCGACTTCCTGCATCCCGTGCCCGCGGCGGAGTTGGACGTCCGCTCGGCCGACGGGACCAGGCTGCACGTCGAGGTCCACGGACAGCCCGGCGCCCCGACGGTCGTGCTCGCGCACGGCTGGACCTGCTCGACGCGGTTCTGGGCGCCGGTGATCCACCGGCTCGCCGACCGGTACCGGGTGGTGGCCTACGACCAGCGCGGTCACGGGCTCAGCGAGATCCCGCCGAGCCGGGTGCGCTACTCCACCCGCGCACTGGCCGAGGACCTCGCGGCGGTGCTCACCTGGGTCGTCCCGCAGGGTGAGCGGGCCGTGCTGGCCGGGCACAGCATGGGCGGCATGACCGTCATGGCGGGCGCCGCCCGGCCCGAGGTCGCCGAGCGCACGGCGGCGGCCGTTCTGGTCTCCACCGGACCGTCCGACCTGGTCGAGGAGTTGCGCGTGGTCCCGGGGGCGGTGCGTCCGCCGGGGGTGCGGCGTTTCCTGCACCGGCGGATCCTGCGCTCCCGGCTGCCGCTCGGCCCGGTCGGTCCGGTCACCCGGGCCGCGCTGGGGTACGCGATCACGGGGAGGGGCGTGCCCGCCGCCCAGGTCGAAGCGGCGGTCCGGATCGTGCACGCCTGTCCGGCCGGCGTCCGGGCCAACTGGGCCCAGGTGCTGGACCGGTTGGACGTCCGCGCGGGGCTGGCCCGACTCGCCGCGCCGACGTCCGTCGTGGTCGGCGCCGAGGACCGGCTCACGCCGCCGGTGCACGCGCACCGGATGGTCGCCGCGCTGGCGGACCCCCAGGGGCTGCTCCTGCTGCCCGGGGTCGGCCACATGGCGCCGATCGAGCGGCCGGCCGAGATCGCGGCCGAGATCGACCGGATGGCGACCGCCTACCTACCGGGCGTCCGCGCCGCCGCGCCCGCGACGGCCACCGCCGTCGCCTCGAACGCCGTTGCCGCCGTTGCCGCCGCCGACGCCACGACCGGCGCCGGCGCCACGACCGATACCGACCCCGAGAGGACCGCCGTCGCATGACCGCCGCCCCGCCGCTCTCCGCCCAGGTCGTCGTCGTCACCGGAGCCGCGCGCGGCGTCGGCGCCTCGCTGGCCCGTGCCCTCGCCCGCCGCGGTGCCAAGGTCGCCCTGCTCGGCCTGGAGCCGGAGGAGCTCAAGGCCGTGGCCGCCCAGTGCGGCCCGGATGCCACCGCCTGGGAGGTCGACGTCACCGACGTCGAGGTGCTCACCGAACTCGCCGGGCGGATCAAGGAGCACTACGGCCGGATCGACACCGTCGTCGCCAACGCGGGCATCGCGATCGGCGGCCCGCTGCTGCAGAACGACCACCGGGCGTTCAGCCGGGTGATCGAGGTCAACCTGCTCGGCAGTGTGGCGACCGCCCGTGCCTTCCTCCCGGTGCTCGCCGAGAGTCGTGGCTATCTGCTGCAGATCGCCTCGCTGGCCGCGCTCATCCCGGCGCCGCTGATGAGCGCGTACTGCGCGAGCAAGTCGGGGGTCGAGGCCTTCGCCCACGCGATCCGTGCCGAGGTCGCCCATGAGGGTGTCAAGGTCGGTGTGGGTTACCTGAGTTGGACCGACACCGACATGGTGCGCGGGGCCGACGAGGACACCGTGCTCAAGCAGATGCGCTCGCGACTGCCGTGGCCGGCGAACAAGACGTATCCGCTGGAGCCGGCGGTGGACCGCCTGGTCGCCGGGATCGCCCGGCGCTCCGCCCACGTCTACGCCCAGGCCTGGCTGCGCGGCATACAGCCGGTCCGCTGGGTCCTGCCGTCGCTGATCGCGGTGGTCGGCTCCCGCGACGTGGCCCGCCTCGCGCCCCAGCTCGCCGCCACCGCCGCCACCCGCCTGCGCGCCGTCGGCGCCGGCGGTGCCGCCGACACAGCCGCCCGCACCGAGCGGCGGTGACGGGCGAGGCTGACGGGCGGGACTGACGGGCGGCGGCTGACAACTGACAGCTGACAGATATCAGCTAACAGATGACAGCTGACAGATTTCAATATCTGTCAGCTGTCATCTGTCAGTCTCCCCCGCCTCACCCTCCGCCTTCACCCCTCGTCCGCCGGCCGGGCGAACTGCTTGAAGACGTCGTAGGCCGCCTGCGCGAAGTTGTCCCGCCGGCTCGGGCCGGCGTTGCAGAGGGCGGCGACGGCGGTGGCGGTCTGCGGGCAGAACGCGATGAGCGTGGTGCAGCCGCGGGTGCCGCCGGAGTGGAAGAAGAGGTCCCGGCCGTCCGGGGTGCGCCGGAGGTTCCAGACCAGGCAGAGCTGGTCGCCCGAGCGCGGCAGTCTCAGCCGCGGCCGCTGCACCTCCCGCAGGGCTTGCCCCAACGCCCCCGCGCCCGCCGGCCCGCCCTCGCCCGGCCGCAGGTGCGCGCGCAGATACCGCAGCAGGTCGGCGCCGCTGGCCCGGACGGCGCCCGCGCCCGGGAGGCCGGGGATGCGCCACGGCGGCAGCGGACGCCCGTGCCGGTGGCCGATCGCCCGGTGCGGCGAGTCGGGCGAGCAGGTGGTGGCCCACAGCCCGAGCGGGCGGCAGATCCGGTCGGCGAGCAGTTCCGCGTAGCCGGCGCCGCGTCCCGCCTCGGTGAGCAGCCGCCCGAGCAGCCCGACCCCGAAGTTGGAGTAGCCGAACCGTTCGCCCGGCCGGTGCCGCACGGTGGTCCGGGCGAGGCCCACCCGCAGTCGCCGGTCGCCGTACGCGGCGTACGGATTGCTGTTCCAGGCCGCGACGGCGCTGGTCATCAGTCCCGGCGGCAGCCTCGGCAGGCCGGAGGTGTGGGTGGCCAGGTGGAGCAGCCGGATCGGCCCGCCGTGCCGGACGTCGGCGGGCCGCCAGTCGGCCGGGAGGTGCCGCTCCACCGGGTCGTCGAGGGCGAGTTCGCCCCCCGCGGCCAGCTCGGCGAGCAGCAGGGCGGTGAACGTCTTGGTGATCGAGCCCAGTTCGAAGACGGTGTCGGGCGTGCAGGGCTCGCCGACGCCGTGGTCCACCCGTCCGGCGCACCGCACCGCCCGACGCTCGCCCTGTGCCACGGCGAGCGTCACGGCGCTGGATCCCGGTCCGGCGGCGCGGACGAGTTCGGCCAACTCGCGCTCGCCCCAAGGATCGTCCTGCTCCGGTGCGGCGCCGCCGAGGGGATCCACCTAGCTCTCCGGCGGCGCTCCGACCGCCACCGCCGGCGCGCCCGCCGAGGCCCCGGTCGTGCCGCCGAGAGCGCGGGCCAGGGTGGTGGTGGCGGCGACCACGGCGACCACGGCGGTGTGCCCGTGGTCGGTGAGCAGCTGGGTCGGATCCCCCTCCGTCGCCGTGTTGGCGTCCTTGGGCAGGAGCCCGTCGGGCAGTTGGGCGGCGGCCAGCGCGGCCCAGCCGGTCGTGCCCTGGTCGAGCTCGCCGATGCAGGCGGCGACGATGAGCAGTTCGCCCACGAGGTCCCAGTGGCCGACCTCCTGCCAGACGTCGAGCCAGGCCGGCAGCCAGTCGCGCAGGTAGTCGCGGATGTGCGCGGGCAGGCAGTCGGGGCGGGCGCCCCAGTCGGTGAGGTGGAAGACGGAGTGGGTGACGTAGTAGGCGGTGAGCCAGTCGATGATCCACGGTTCGGGCGTGGCGCCCAGCCAGGTGGCGGCGGCCAGTTCGTTCCAGTCCTCCAGCTGGTCCAGGCCGATCACGCGCCGAGCGTTGGCCGAGGCCAGGCGGCGGCTGGGAAGCTGCTCGGCGGCCCGGACGGAGTGCAGCCGGTTCAGCGTCGCCAGCTGGTCCTCCAGGGCCGGGTGGCGGAAGCCGGCCCGCGCGAAGTGGACGTAGACCTCCAGCGGGTCGGTCATCAGCGGGTAGCGCAGCTGCCGGTCGTACAGCAGGTCCCCTTCGCGCAGTTCGGCCCAGGCGAGGTCGATGACCTGGCGGGCGATCCGCGTGTCGTCGGCGCCGGCGACCCCCTCGCGCAGCAGCAGGCCGGTGGCCAGGGCGACTTCGCCGAGGGGCTTGTAGATCTCGTTGGGGTTGGCGAGGTCGGTGGTGACGTCCTCCTGGAAGCCGCCGAGGCCGCTCTCGTAGTAGGAGTGCAGCCAGCGCAGCGATTTCGATCCGACCTGCTGGGCGATGGCGATGATCTGACTGTCCGTCATGCTGCCGCTCCGTCCGGGGAGTCGCCGGAATGTCCGCCGGCATGTCCGCCGGAGTTCCCGCCTGTGCGCCCGCCGGAAGGTTCGCCGGCGCTCGACAGCTGCTCGGTGATGGCGAGTTCGAGCCACATCCGGGTGCTGCCGTCGCCGACCGCGCGGATCCGGTCCAGGACGGGGCCGAGTTCCAGGTGCACCGGGCCGCCGTCCGCCTCGTTCCAGGCCAGCCAGCGGGCGAGCCGGGCGGCGGTGCGGTAGTCGCGGCGGAGCATGGAGCGGGTGACGCCGCGCGCCAGCGTCAGCGAGTGGCGGCGGGCCAGTTCGTGCACGGGGCCGTCGAGCCGGGGGAGGGCGAGGGCGGAGAGCCGGGCCATGTCCACGGACCACCGCGGCCAGTCGCGCGGGGTCGGCTCCTGAGGGCGGACCGGGTCGGGGCCCAGGGCCGGGACGGGGCGGCCCGCCAGTGCGACGAGCTGCGCGGTGGCCCGGTCCCGCCAGGCGTTGGCGAGCGCGGCGCCCGTCGTGGCAGGGCCCGCGGCGGTGGCGGTGATACCGGGGGCGCCGGGTGCGGGGGAGGCCTCGCTCATCGGGAAGGTGCCGAGGGCCTCGGCCGCGGCGTCGGCGGTCGGTCCGTCGAGGCGCTGGCCGGCGAGCAGCTGGGCGGCGAAGAGGTCGGGCCCCAGGACTCGCACCGCGGCCAACTCGGCCCGGGAGAGGGGGCCTTCGGCGGGGAGGGGGCCCTCGGGCGTCGCGTGGGCGAGCCGGGCGGCGTCCGGGGCGGACCGGCGGGTGGGCGCGGCCGGGTCCCCGGCGCCCCGGAGGGCGTCGAGGACCCGGCCCGCCACTCGCTCGACGGCCGCCGCGTACTCGTCGCGGAGTGTGGTGTCGGCGAACGGCATGGAGTGGGATTCTCCTGTCTGGAGCGTGCTCAGGACCTTCGGGAACCGATCGGTGGCCCGGTCGGTTCGAGATCTCGGCCGGGCCGTCGGCCCGGCCGAGATCTCGACCGGGTCGACCGGATCCAGGGGGTCTACCGGGTCTTCTCCTTGGGCTGCTTCTGCGGCGAGAGCAGGAGGAGTCCGAGCAGCAGGAGCAGGCCTGCGGCTTCGGGCTGGTACGTGGGCGCGTCGCTGACGGCCGCCTCGTCCTCCGTGATCAACGTACCGAGGGTGTCGATCTCGGCCTGGGTGGCGAGCGGAGCCCGCGTGGTACGGGTGGTCTGAGCAAGCATCTGCGTGCCTCCTCATCGAAGTTCCACCGCCTGGTCCGGCGATGCCCCCTCGACCGACGATACGAGCACGAACCGAACGGCGCCACCCCTGTACGCTCCGTCACCGCCGTCACGAAGCGCCACCACCCCACGGCGCAGCGGCCCCACCGGGCTGTCGCGGGTACTCGGGAGTAGGTACGGTCGCTGCATGACCACTGCCTTGATCACCGGCGCGACCGCCGGCATCGGAGCCGCGTTCGCCCGCCGGCTCGCGCGGAGCGGCTACCGGCTCGTCCTGGTGGCCCGGGACACCGAACGGCTGGAACGTTCCGCCGAGGAGCTGCGGGGGAGGTTCGGCGTGGAGGTGGAGGTGCTCGGCGCCGACCTTGCCACCGACGAGGGCATCGCGGCCGTCGAGGCCCGACTGTCCGGGGTCGCCCGGCCGGTGGACCTGCTGGTGAACAATGCCGGCTTCGGGAACCGGGGCGCGTTCTCCACCGTGCCGCTGCAGGACGAGCTGGACATGCTGAAGGTGCACATCGAGGCGGTGCTGCGGCTGACCACGGCCGCCCTGCCGGGGATGCGCGAGCGCGGTCGCGGCGCGGTCGTCAACGTGGCCTCGGTGGCGGCCTTCCTGCCGCGCGGCACCTACGGCGCGAGCAAGGCCTGGGTGGTGAGCTTCACCCAGGGCGTGATGCGCGACCTCGGCGGCACCGGGGTGCGGATGATGGCGCTCTGCCCGGGCTTCACCCGCACCGAGTTCCACCAGCGGGCCGGCATGGGGACGGACAACATCCCGGCCTGGGGGTGGCTGTCGGCCGAGCGCGTGGTGGACGAGGCGATGCGCGATCTGGCCCGGGGCCGTTCGGTCTCGGTGCCGAGCAAGCGCTACAAGCTGGCGGTGGCGATCGCCCGGGTGCTGCCGTCCGGAAAGCTCGGCGGCGTCTCCTCCAAGGCGGCGCGCACGTACCGCACCAACTGACCCGCCCGAGGGCACACACCCGCCGTACCGGCCACGGCGCGGCGGGTGCGCGGCGTTGTGCGGTGCCTGGCGCTGTGCGGGGCGGCGTTGCGTGGGGCGGTCGGGCGTCCCGACCCGGCAACGCAGAGGGCATCTCACTATTAGCTTTGCTAACTATGAGCCTTTCTCGTTATGCTGGCGGCCGCCCGACCGCCCACCCCGCCGTCGGCGCGCGCCCCCGGGCGCCGCGCCCGTTCGGCCGTCCGAGGGAGGCTGCCCGCCCGTGCGCCCCGAAGGCATCCAGTGGACCCCGCCCGACCGCGCCGAGGACGACCCGCGCCCGCCGACCCAGTGGCGCCGCATCCTCGCGCTCTTCCGCCCCTACTCCGGCCGCCTGACCGTCGTCGGCCTGCTGGTCGCCGCCTCCGCCGTGGTCTCGGTGACCACGCCCTTCCTGCTGCGCGCCGTCCTCGACACCGCCATCCCGCAGGGCCGCACCGGGCTGCTGACCGCCCTGGTGCTGGGCATGGTCGCCGCCGCCGTGGTCAACAGCATCTTCAGCGTGCTGCAGACGCTGATCTCCACCACCGTGGGCCAGCAGGTCATGCACGACCTGCGCACCGCCGTCTACGGCCACCTCCAGCGGATGTCGCTGGCGTTCTTCACCCGCACCCGCACCGGCGAGGTGCAGTCCCGGATCGCCAACGACATCGGCGGCATGCAGTCCACGGTGACCTCCACCGCCACCTCCCTGGTCTCCAACTTCACCGCCGTGATCGCCTCGGTGGTCGCCATGGTGGCGCTGGACTGGCGGCTGACCGTGGTCTCGTTGCTGCTCCTTCCGCTGTTCGTCTGGATCAGCCGCCGGGTCGGCAACGAACGCAAGAAGATCACCGGTGAGCGGCAGAAGCAGCTCGCCGCGATGAGCTCGGCGGTCCAGGAGTCGCTCTCGGTCAGCGGCATCCTGCTCGGCCGCACGATGGGCCGCTCCGACTCGCTGTCGCGGGAGTTCACCGGCCAGTCCGACCGGCTGGCCGAGCTGGAGGTGCGTGCCTCGATGGCCGGCCGCTGGCGGATGAACACCATCCAGATCGTGATGGCCGCGATGCCCGCGGTGATCTACTGGGCGGCCGGCATGACGGCGGCCGGCGGCGCCCCGATCGTCTCGGTCGGCACCCTGGTCGCCTTCGTCTCGCTGCAGCAGGGCCTGTTCCGCCCGACCGTCAGCCTGCTCGCCACCGGCGTCCAGGTGCAGACCTCGCTCGCGCTCTTCCAGCGGATCTTCGAGTACCTCGACCTGACCGTGGAGATCGACGAGCCCGAGCACCCCGTCACCCTGGACACCGTTCGCGGCGAGGTCCGCTTCGAGGGCGTCGACTTCCGCTACGACCCGGAGCAGGAACGGCCCACCCTGGCCGGGGTGGACCTGCGGATCCCGGCCGGCGGCTCGCTCGCGGTGGTCGGCGGGACCGGCTCGGGGAAGACCACGCTCAGCTACCTGGTGCCCCGGCTCTACGACGTCACCGGCGGCCGGGTCACCATCGACGGCGTCGACGTCCGCGAGCTGTCCTTCGACACGCTCGCCCGAGCAGTGGGCGTGGTCTCCCAGGAGACCTACCTCTTCCACGCCTCGGTCGCCGACAACCTGCGCTTCGCCAAGCCGGACGCCACCGACGGCGAACTCGTCGCCGCCGCCCGGGCCGCGCGGATCCACGACACCGTCGCCGCCCTGCCGGACGGCTACGACACCCTGGTCGGCGAGCGCGGCTACCGCTTCTCGGGAGGGGAGAAACAGCGCCTCGCGCTCGCCCGCACCATCCTGCGCAACCCGCCGGTGCTGATCCTCGACGAGGCCACCAGCGCGCTGGACAACAGCACCGAACGCGCCGTCCAGGAGGCCATCGACACCCTCGCGGTCGGACGCACCACCATCACCATCGCGCACCGGCTCTCCACCGTGCGCGCGGCCGACCAGATCGCCGTCCTGGAGCACGGCGAGGTCGCCGAACTCGGTACCCACGAGGAGCTGCTGGCGGCGGACGGCCGCTACGCCGCGTTGCTCCGGCGGGAGTCCCCGGCCGTGGCCGTCGCGCCCTGACCCGGGCGGACGGCCGCTGCGCCGCTCCCGCCGCCGGATTGCCGCGGACCGCTCGGCGCCGTCCGCTTGCCGCCGTCCGCTCGGCGTCGACCGCTCGGCGCCGCTCGGTTGCCGTCGCTCGGGGTCAGGCGGCCTTGGGGACCTCGTTGTACGTCTCCACGACCTCCTGGCCGGAGAGCCGCTGGATCGCCGCCATCACCTCGTCGGTGACCTGGCGGCGGGCCTTGAGCGAACGGGCCTGGCCGTGCAGCTCGTCGAAGTGCAGCGGCTCGCCGAAACGGACCGTCACCTTCTTGAGTCGCGGCACCCGCTTGCCGACCGGCAGGATCCCCTCCGGGCCCTCCAGCGCCACCGGCACCACCGGGACACCGGCGGTCAGTGCCAGCCAGGCCACGCCGGTCTTGCCGCGGTAGAGCCGGCCGTCCAGCGAGCGGGTGCCCTCCGGGTAGATGCCGAAGGCCTTGCCGTCCTCCAGGATCTCCAGCGCCCGCTCCAGCGAGGCCTGCGCCGAGCGGTAGGTGCCGCGCTCGACCGGCACCGCGCCGATGCCCTGGAAGAAGCCGCGGGACAGCGCGCCCTTGAGTCCGGTGCCGGTGAAGTACTCGGCCTTGGCCAGGAAGTGCACCCGGCGCGGCGCCGTGAGCGGGATCACCACGCTGTCGATGAACGAGAGGTGATTGCTGGCCAGGATGACGCCGCCCTTGCGCGGCACGTTCTCGATGCCCTCGATGGTGGGCCGCCAGATCCCCCGGGCGAGCGGTTTCAGTACCAGCCTGGTGACGAGATCGAGCATGGTCCCTCCCTGGACGAGCATGCCCGAGAGATGCCCGGGCCTGGGGTTGCAACGAGCGGCGTGCGCCGGCCCGGCCGGGCCGGGATCAGAACCGCAGACTACGACACCCACCCCGGCGGCCGTCCACTCCCGGCGGCCGTGGCGCTCACCACGGCCGGGTAGGGTACGGCCGTCGGAAATACACATCAGCAGCTGATCACCCCAGGGAGGGACCCATGGCAGACGTCGACGACATCCGCGCGGCGTTCGACAAGTACGACGTGAACGGCGACGGCCGGATCACCGCCACCGAGTACGCGCTGGTCGCGCGCGAGCTCGGCGACCTGACCACCTCGATCGCCGTGGCGGAGGCCGTCATCAAGACGATGGACACCAACCACGACGGCGAGCTGACCTTCGAGGAGTTCCTGGCCGCGCGCCAGGGCTGACGCGGCTCCGCACGGGTCCGGAGGGTCCGGGACGGCGCTGAAACGGATCCGGACGGTTGCGAAGAGGTTCCGAATCGGATCCGGACGGTTGCGAACGGGCCCCGGGGAACTCCCCGGGGCCCCGTCGCCGCGTCGCCGCGTGCGCTCAGCCGATGGTCGGGAACACCCGGCGGACCACCCGCTCCGCCGCCCCGCCGTCGTCCCACGGGCAGAACCGCTCGCGGAACTCCGCCCGCGCCGCCGGCTCCGGGTCCCCGGCCAGCAGCGCCGCCACCAGTCCCCGCGGATCCGTCGTCAGCGCGCCCGGCGGCTGCTCGAACAGGTCGAAGTAGACGCCCCGGTCCCGCTTGTACTCCTCCCAGTCCGGCGCGAAGATCACGATCGGCCGGTCCAGCACGGCGTAGTCGAACATCATCGACGAGTAGTCCGTGACCAGCACGTCCGCCGCCAGGTAGAGGTCCTCCACGGTCGGGTGCGCCGACACGTCCAGGATCCGCGCCGCGCCCTCCTGCTCCGTCAGGTCGCCCGCGCCGCCGGTGTGGAAGTAGTGGGTGCGCACCAGCAGCGTGAACTCCGGTCCCAGCTGCCGGGCCAGCTCCCGCACGTCCAGCAGCGGGACGTACCCGCCGCGCGCCTCCCGGTGGGTGGGGGCGTACAGCACGGCGGTGCTCCCGGGTGCCAGCCCGAACCGCTCGCGCATCGCCGCGGTCGCCTCCGGCGTCGCGGTGGCCAGGCGGTCGTTGCGCGGGTAGCCGGTGTCCAGCATCTCGTAGCGGCCGGGGAAGGCGCGGGCGAAGTGCTCGCTGGTGTGCGGGTTGGAGGAGACCAGGAAGTCCCAGCGGTCGACGGCCTCCTGGAGCCGGTCGAAGTCCATGCCGTCGGCGGCCACCGGGTGGTCCCTGAGGTCCATGCCCATCGCCTTGAGCGGTGTGCCGTGCTGGGTCTGGACGTGCACCGTGCCGGGGCGCTTCGCCATCGTGCGCGGGAAGTTGACGTTGTTCACGAAGTACTTGGCCGTGGCCATCGTCTTCAGGTAGGCCGGGGTGTTGACGATGACGTACGGCACGCCGTCCGGCAGCGTCGCCGCCTGGGCGCGGTTCTCCACCACCCAGACCCCGCGGATCTCCGGCGCCAGTTCCTTCGCCTTCTCGTAGATCGCGGCCGGGCTGCACGCGTAACCCCGGTGCCAGTACGCGGCGTACACCGCGAGACGGGGGTTGAGCGGCATCCGGCGGAAGGCGTTGTACGCGGTGAACCGGGCGCTGCCGCGCACCCCCTTCTTCAGGGCCGGCGCCACCGCCCGGGCCCCGCGCTTGAGTTCGCGCGGCAGCCGTCCGGTACGGCGCAGTTCCGCGTACGCGCGCCGGGCACCGCGCGCCGCGAGCCGGTACTGCACCCCGCGCACGCCCCCGGGGAAGCGGTAGCCCGCCGGACGGTGCCGGGCGAAGTGCTCGGCGATCCGGCGGAAGAACTCGGGCCGCAGCCCGACCGGGACCAGCCCCGGGGTGTCGTAGACCGTGAGTGCCTGCTGCACGGTCCGCTCGAAGACCAGCGTGCGCAGCGCCTCCGGGACGGGCCGGCCGGGGCGGTCGGGCCGGTCCAGGAACGCGAAGATCGCGTCGTACTGGGCGAAGGCGTCGGCGTGCTTGGCGGAGGCGGTGCTGGTGATCGCCCCGGCCCGGCCGCGCCGGTAGAAGTAGCAGGGGCGGTCGAGGTAACGCAGCCGCTCGGCGGCGAGCAGCGCGGGGTAGGTGACGGAGATGTCCTCGTAGTAGCCGCGGCCGAAGGAGACGCCGAGGCCGAGCAGGAACTCCCGGCGGAACACCTTGTTCCAGACCGCCATCACGGTCCTGAACAGCGCCGGGTGCTCGGCCAGCGTGCACCCCGCGACGAGCGGGGAGCCGGTCAGCACGTGCCGCCAGGGGTTGGGCTCGGTGTCGCCGTCGGGGTAGACGTGGCTGAAGTCGGTCAGCAGCACGTCGGCGGGAGCCTCGCCGCGCTCGGCGCGCCCGGTCTCCGCGGTGAGCTCGTCGAGCAGGGCGGTCACCGTTCCCTCGGGCACCCAGTCGTCGCTGTCGACGAACCAGACGTAGGTGCCCCGGGTCTCGGGGAGGGCGGCGGTCCGGGCGCCGCCGAGGCCCTGGTTCTCGGCGAGGTGGAGGACGCGCAGGCGCGGATCGCGGGCCGCGTACTCGTCCAGGATCGCGCCGCAGCGGTCGGGGGAGCGGTCGTCGACCGCGATCACCTCGAAGCGGGACTCGCTGGAGGGGGTGTCCGCCAGGAGGGAGTCGAGGCAGCGGGGCAGGAAGCGCTCCACCCCGTGGACCGGGAGCACGATGCTGAGGAGGACTGGCACGCTGGCCGAGTCTACCGAGGTGGCGCAAGGGCGGAATGCGCAGGTCCGCGACACAGGGACCGCCGGTGCCGGGCCCCGTACGGGGTGGCACCGGCAGCCTGGTGGCGGCCCGGCCGACCCTCTACGGCCGGCCGCCGGTCCGGGCACCGCCCGAGCCTGGCCGCCGCAGCGTCGAGGCGGCCTGGCAGTAGGCACGGGGGAGCCGGAATCTTCATCAGTCGAACACGGTGGTGGGCGCGGCTCGCGCCCGCGCGACCGGTTCGGCTGTCGCTTGGAGCCGGTACAGATATTGCTTGGAGACGGCCCCCGCGTCAATCCCTCATCTGTGTTCACTTCCTAAACAGATAGTCCTACCGTGCGGAAGGGGAGTCGTTGTGTCGGACGGTCGCCGGGCGGGTGCGGAGGGCGAGGGTCGGGTGGTGGAGTGCGCCCGGCGTGCACCTTCGTCGGCGGGCGCCGGGTGCGCGCTCCGTCGAACCCGCTGACGAACCGCCGGTCGTGCACCATCATTGATGCCTAGTCGTGACCGCCCGGGCCGCCCCTGGTGCGGTGTCAGTTGACGCCGCACGGTACGGTGGCAGAACACCGGGACGGTTGCGCGAAGACCGTCTGTCGCGGATAGTCTTCGCCTCACGGCCCTGGCGCCTCGTAGGGGTGGGAAATCAGATGGAACACATGCAAGTGCGGACTCGGCCCCGCGTGCCGGCGATCCAGTGCGGCGTCGGCACCACCGGCCGCCGGATCGACCGGCACCTGGCTGTGCTCGGCGCGCCCGCACTCCCGGCGGTGGACACCGCCGAGGCGCTCGGGTTGATAAGGGAGCTGACGCCGCGCGGTGTCGGCGCCCCGACCGCGCCGCCGCGCCGCCACGCGCGGGTCAGGCTGCTGGCGCCGCTGCGCCGGCTGCGCCGCGGTCTCTTCGGCGGGCGCGGCCGCGGCTGAGAGGCCGGCCGGCCTCGGGGCGCACCGCAGCCCCTCCCGCACGCATCCGCACCGGCCCGACGGATTCCCGTGACCGTCGGGCCTTCGGCATGCCCGGAACCGGGCCCTCCCGCGGCGCCTGGATTGGTCTGAACCTCTCAGCGTACGCCGACTTGCCCCACCGGCACGGGAAGTCGGCGAGGCTGGTCGGACCGCCCCCGGACGTGGGTGAGGATGGCGCCATGGCGGACCACAAGCACACCACCCCCCACTCCCCGTCCTTCCGGACCGAGACCTTCGAGATCACCACCGGCAGCCGCGAGGTCGCACTCGACATCACCGACCGCTGCGCCCGGTTCCTCGACGGGCACGCCCCAGGCCGGGACGGCCTGCTCAACGTCTTCGTCCCGCACGCGACGGCCGGGATCGCCGTCCTGGAGACCGGCTCCGGCAGCGACGCCGACCTGCTCGCGAGCCTGCGCGACCTGCTGCCCGCCGACGACCGCTGGCAGCACCGGCACGGTAGCGCGGGCCACGGCCGCGACCACGTCGTCCCCGGCCTGGTCGCCCCGCACGCCACCCTGCCGGTGATCGGCGGGCGGCTCGCGCTGGGCGTCTGGCAGTCGGTCGTCCTCGTCGACACCAACGGCGACAACCCACGGCGGACGGTCCGGCTCTCCTTCCTCGGCTGACCGGCGCCCGGGGGCGGTCCGGGGCCGCCCCTACCGGCCTCGCGCCGGCCCGCCCCCGGGAGCCTCTCCGGCATCGGCGGCTCCCGCGGCTCCGGTGGCTCCCGCGGCTCCGGTGGCCGGGGCCTCGGTGACCGCCGGCCCGGCGACGGCCGCATCGGTGGCTGCCGTCCCGATGACGCTCGCCTCGGCGACGGCCGCGAGGTACCGCTCGATCGCCAGGTACTGGCAGAGCGCGGCGACCGGGCGGCCGAGCCGGGCGTACCAGGAGGCGATCCGGGCGAAGGCGCTCACCTCGAACCACACCTCGCCCGCCGCGTCCATGGACACCGTGAACGCCTCCTCGCCGCGCTCCGGGTGCCCCGGCAGCGTTCCGTAGGCGAAGCCGATCCGGTCCGGCTCGTCCACCGTCCACACCACCCGGCACGGGATCACCAGCCGCGGCCACCGGGTACCGGGCAGCGCGATGCGCAGCAGCACGGTCGCCCCCGTCTCGACGGGCGCGTGCGGGTACACGGCGAAGCCCGTCCCCAGCTGGCAGCCCCAGCCGAGGACGAACCGCCCGGCCCGGGCCAGGACGTCCGGGCCGTGCCCGAGGTGCACGCGCCGCCGCAGGTGGGCGTAGCCCTCCGGCAGCCGGGCGTTCCGGGTGGCGCCCACCTCGGGGTAGCTGGGCGCGGCGGCCCGGGCGGCCGACAGCCGCCGCGCCAGGGCGGACGACGGCCGGGCGGTGCGCCGCGTACGGGCGTCGGGGCCGGGCGAGTCGGTCATGCGGCCACCGTATCCGCCGTCCGGGAGCGCCTTGCACGGGGCCCGGCCGAGGAGTAGAGAGGGCCCCATGAGCGAAACAGCCGTGAACGACAGGGTCCCCACCGGCACGCCGGACAGCGACGGCACCGCGGCGGCCGACCAGGTCTGCGCCCTCGCCCCGGCCGACGGCGACGCCGTCGCGGCCCTGCTGCCCGACCCGGACCTCACCGGCCCGCGCGCGGACTGCGTGCTGTGCGGCGAGCCGACCGAACTGCCCGCCGACCACCCGGGCAGCACCCTCTGCCCCGTCTGCACCTGGCAGCAGGCCCAGCGGATCGCCTGCTCCGGCTGAAGCGGTCCAGGTCGGCCGGGCCCGTCCGGCCCGGACCTGTCACGGCTGCGACCGGCGCCGGTCGCCGGGCGTCAGACGTCAGACGCCGGGCGACCGGCGTTCGGCGTTCGGCGTCAGGCGTCCTCCCGCCCCGCCAGGGCCAGGGTCGAGCCGTGCCGGCCCTTGCGGACCAAGAGCTGGGCCGGGATCCGGCTGCGAAGATCGGCGACGTGGCTGACGATGCCGACCGCGCGGTCCCGCTCGCGCAGACCGTCGAGGACATCCATCACCTCCTCCAGGGTGTGCTCGTCCAGGCTGCCGAAGCCCTCGTCGATGAACAGCGTGTCCAGCGGCATGCCCCCGGCCTCGTCGGTGACCACGTCGGCCAGACCGAGTGCCAGGGCCAGCGAGGCGAAGAAGCTCTCGCCGCCGGAGAGCGTGGCGGTGTCGCGCTCGGTGCCGGTCCAGGCGTCCACCACTCGCAGGGCCAGCCCCGAGCGCTTGTTGCCCGCGCCCCGGTCGTCGCTGTGGACGAGGGTGTAGCGGCCGCCGGACATCCGGACCAGCCGGTCGCTGGCCGCCGCCGCCACCTGCTCCAGCCGCGCCGCCAGGACGTACGACTCCAGGCGCATCCGGAGCCGGTTGTCGGCCGAGGTGCCGGCCGCCAGCGCGGCCAGCCGGCTGATCCGCGCGTACCCGTCCAGCTCCGGGGCGAGCGAGCGGGCCAGCTCGGCCAGCTGCCGCCCGATCGCCGCGAGCGCCTCGCACCGCGCCCGGGCCGCGTCCCGCGCGGCGTGCGCGGCCCGCAGCCGGTCGGTGGCGGCGCCGAGCGCGGCCCGGGTGCTCGGCAGGTCGGCGGGCGGCAGGGCCGCCGCCGCGGCCGACTCCGGTTCGGCGAGCCGCCGCTCGGCTGCCGCCAGCTCCGCCCGGTGCCGGTCCAGCCGCTGCTCCAGCCGCTCGCGCTCCGGCCGGGGCAGCAGGACGGCAGCGGCGTCCTGCGGACTCGCGAACCCGGCCGCCACCGCGGCGTCGGCCAGTTCGTCGTCGGCCCGCTTGAGCTGGTCCGCCGCCTCGGTGGTGGCCCGTGCCGCGCCCGCCAGCTCCGCCACGGCCGAGGCGAGCCGGTCCAGGGCGGCCGAGCGCGCCGCCACCGACGGCGCGTCACCCCGGGCCGCCGCCACCCGGGCGCTCAGCTTCTCCCGCTCGGCGTGCAGGGTCCGCGCCTGGGCGGCCAGCTCGGCGCTCCGCTCACGGGCCTCGGCCAACGCCGTGCGCCGGACGGCCTGCTCGGCGGTGAGCCGCTCGATCGCCCGGCCCGCCGGGCCGAGCCCCTCCGCGGACCGCAGCGCCTCGCGGTGCTCGCGCTCCAGCCCGGTGAGCGCTCCGGCGAGGGCGTCGGCGGGCTCCTCACCCGCCGCGCCGGCCGCCGCCGCCCGGCGCACCTGGAGACCGGACAGCTTGCGCTCCGCCGCGTCGGCGGCCTGCTCGGCGGCCGTCTGGGCCTGCCGGGCGCGCTCCTCGTCCTCGGCCCGGACCGGTTCGCCGACCGCGCGGGCGGGGTCGGGATGCTCCGGTGAGCCGCAGACCCGGCACGGCTCCCCGGCGCTCAGCTGCGCGGCCAGCTCGGCGGCCATCCCGGCCAGCCGGCGCTCGCGCAGGTCCAGGCCGTACTGCCGGGCGTCCAGCGCCTCGGCGCGCAGCGCGAGGACGCGCGGCCGGGCGTGGTCGATCTCCAGGTCCAGCGCGTCCCGGTCGCGGGCGGCGGCCAGCCGGGCGGCCAGCTCGGTGCGCCGGGCGTCCAGCCGCTCGACGCGACCGGCGGCGTCCCGCGCGGCGGACTCCTCCGCCTGGAGCGCGGCCAGCCGGGCCTCGAAGTCGGCCAGCCAGTCGCCCGCCTCCTCGGCGAGGTCCTCGGCGCTCCGAAGGTCGGCGCTCAGGGCCGCCCGTGCGCCGGCCAGCTCGGCGCACTGCCGCTCGTCCTCGCGGGCCGCCTCCAGCCGGACGACCTCCGCCCGCAGCCGCTGTTCGGCCGCGGCCAGCTCCGCGGCCTCGGCGTGTGCCAGTGCCGGCCCGCCGCCCGCAGCGCCCGCGCCCGCCGTGGCCCCGTCCGCCGTGCCCCCGCCCGTCGTGCGCGTTCCCGCCGCGCCCGCGGTGTCCTCGGGCGCCAGGACGTCGCGTCCCGCCGGGCCGTCGGCGACCTCGGCCAGCGCCGCGCGGCGCCGGTGCTCCGCCTCCCGGGCCCGCCGGTACGCCTGCGCCGCGCGCTCGCGCAGGTGCAGCACCGACTCGACGCCGACCGCCGCCTGCGCCGCCACCAGCCGCCGCCGGTCCGCCGCCCGGGCCGGCTCGTCCTCGGCCAGCCGGGCCGCCTCCCGCACCGCCTGCCGGTGCCGCTCCTGCCGGTCGGCCAACTGCTCGGCGGCCTCCCGCGCCCGCTGCGCCGCCCGGTGCGACTCCTCCGCGCCCGCCAGTGCCGCCCCGGCGACCGTCAACTGCTCGGCCGCGCCGACCCGCAGCACGGCCGCCCAGCCCAGCACGCCGGCGGTGAAGTCGGAGCCCCCCGGAGCACCCGCGGGACCGGACTCCTCCTCGACGGGCACCGGGCCCGCGGCCGGTTCGGCGCCCGGACCGGCCGCCTGCTCCGCCTTGCTCGCCAGGTCCCGCAGTCGGCGGCGCCCCGCCTGGACGGCGGCCTCGTGGGCCCGGCGCTGCTCGGCCAGCCAGGCCTCGACGGACTGGAACCGCTCGGTGTCGAACAGCCGGCGCAGCAGCTTGCCGCGCTCCTCCGAGTCCGCCCGCAGGAACCGCGCGAAGTCGCCCTGCGGCAGCAGCACCACCTGGCAGAACTGGTCCCGGCTCATCCCGATCAGCCGGTGGATCTCCTCCCCGGCCTCCTGGTGCGACTTGCTGACCGCCCGCCAGCCCGGCGCGCCGTCGCCGGTCCCCGCGCCGTCGGCCGACCACTCGCGCAGCAGGGTCTGCGCGCGCTCGGTCGTCATGCCGCGGCCGACCTTCTTCGGCCGCGGCTGCTCCGGGATACGGGTGACCTCAAGCCGCCGCCCGCCCAGCGTCAGCTCCAGCCGGACGGTGGTCAGCCGGTCCGGCTCGGCGTGGTCGCTGCGCAGCCGGTTGGCCCGGCGGGTGCCGGGCACCTCGCCGTAGAGGGCGTAGCAGACCGCGTCCAGCACGCTGCTCTTGCCCGCGCCGGTGGCGCCGCGCAGCAGGAACAGCCCGCCGGCGGCCAGCGCGTCGAAGTCGACCGTCTCGGTCGCCGCGAACGGGCCGAACGCGGTCACGGTCAGCCGGTGGAGTCTCATCGGGGCAGCTCCGCCTTCCGGTCGGTGGTCTCCCGGACGCGCTCGAAGCCCTCGCGCAGCCAGTCCAGCTCGTCGGCGTCCGGCTCGGCGCCGGGGCGGACGTGCCGCAGGAATCCCTCGGCGATCTCCAGGTCCGTCCGACCGCCGACCCGGGCGGCGTAGGAGACGGAGGCTTCGGCGGTCGTCTCCTCGGGATCGAACAGCAGCTGGAGGGTGTGCGGGAAGCGCCGGCGCAGCCGCTCCATCGGCTCGCTCGGGCGGCTCGGGTCGGTGAGGGTGGCCTGCACCCACGACTGCTCGTCGGCGGTGTACTGCACGTCGGTGAGCAGTTCCTCCAGCCGGCCGCGCAGCCGGGCCAGCGGGCGCGGCACCGGGCACGGGACCCGCTCGGCGGCGACCGCGCCGTCGGCGGCGAGGTCGACCAGCCACATGCTCTTGTGGTGCTCGTGCTCGGAGAAGGAGTAGGCGAGCGGTGAGCCGCTGTAGCGCAGGTGCGGGGCGAGCGTCTGGCTGCCGTGCAGATGGCCGAGCGCGGCGTAGTGCACGCCGTCGAAGACGGCGGCGGGGACGGCCGCGACCCCGCCGACCGCGATGTCGCGCTCGCTGTCGCTCGGCTCGCCGCCGGTGACGAAGGCGTGGGCCAGCACCACCGCGCGGGTACCGGCCGGCCGGGCCGCGAGGTCGGCTCGGACCTGGTCCATCGCCGCGCCGAGCACCGCGGCGTGGCCGCCGCGCGCCAGCCCGAACCGCTCCCGGACCAGCGTCGGCTCCAGGTAGGGCAGCCCGTAGACGGCGACCGGACCGTGCTCGTCGGCGAGCAGCACGGGCTCGGCGCACTCGCCCGGGTCGGTCCGCAGATGGACGCCGGCCCGGCCGATGAGTCCCGCGCCCACGCCGAGGCGGCGGGCGGAGTCGTGGTTGCCGCTGATGAAGACCGTCGGCACGCCGAGGTCGGCCAGCCGGTGCAGCACGTCGTCGAAGAGTGCCACCGCCTCCAGGCCGGGCAGCGCGCGGTCGTACACGTCACCGGCGACCAGCACGGCGTCCACGCCTCGGTCCCGGACCACCGCCACCAGGTGGTCCAGGAACGCGCGCTGGGCGTCGTGCAGGCTCTCCCGGTGGAACGATCGCCCGAGGTGCCAGTCGGAGGTATGCAGCAGTCGCATGGTCCCCGACCATAACGGGCGGCACCGACAACCCGGCGTGGAACGGACCTCCCCGCCCGTCCCGCCGGTCCTCCGGGCCCCTTCCCGTCGGTCGCGCTGGGTGGATTGTCAGTGACCGTGTGTATGTTCGCGCTTGCCGGGAGCCGAGGGGCTCGTGGGGCCGGTGCGCCAGGTGTGACAGGTGCGGCAGGTCCGGACAGCGGGAGGAAGGGGAGCATGGCCGTGCGGGACGGGATGAGTGGTGGGAGCGGGCACGCGGGTCGGCGGCGGCCCGGGCCGGGCGGGCCGGGGGCGCCGGGGGCGCGGGGCCGGGGTGGACGGCCCCCGGGCGGCGGGCCGGGCGGACCGGGTGGCCCGGGTGGCCCGGGTGGGCCCGGCGCGCGCGGGTGGCGGTGGGGGCGGCCGCGTGGGGCGCCGCCGCCGCAGCCGGTGGCGCTCGCGGTGGTGGTGCGCGCCGCCGACTTCGCCGAGCTCGCGGGGTACGGGCTGTTCGGCGGGTTGTCGTACCGGGCCTACCTCCGGCGGCTGGCGCTCCAGCTCCGGGCGCTGGGCGGGCACGGTTTCGAGGTCCACCTGCGGGTGCTGGACCCGGCGGACTACGAGGAGTACTGCGAGGCGTTCGGCTTCGACCCCGGGGACGCGGCGGCCGGGGTCGCGTACGCGGCCGACCCCGAGCTGGCCGGGGAGCCGTTCGTCTACACCGGGCAGCGGCCGGCGGTGCTGCTGCCGCGGTTGGCCGACGACCACCGGGCCAGGGTGCGGATCTCGATCGCGACGGCGGCGCTGCTGGCGGCGGTCGGCGAGGGGCCGCCGGGGGAGCGGCGGCTGGTGGCGGTGATGCGGCACGCGATCGAGGTCCGGTCGGTGGTGGCGGCGGGCGCCGGTGACGGGTTCCACCTGCTGACCCTGCGCTGCCACGGCCCCGAGGACGGCGAGGAGCTGACCACGGCGGTCGACGTCCTGGTGGAGCGGGGGCGGTCCGCGGTGGGCAGCCGGGACGGGGAGGCGTTCTGCGTGACGCTGGCGGCGGGGCTGGCCGTCGGCGGCGCCGGGGCGATGGTGCTGCACGGGGATCCGGCGGCGCCCGGCGGTCACACCGTGCGGGGCTGGGCGCTGCGCGGCGGGCGGCTTCGGCCGATGACCGCCCGGGAGGTGCTGGACGAGCTGGCCGACGACGTCGGCCGCGGCCTGCCGTTCCCGCCGGCGGCCGTCCCGCTGCCGGGTTTCCCCCTCCCGGTGCCGCCCGCGCCGGAGGAGGGTGGTGAGCCCCTGGACTGACCGCGGCTGACCAGGGCGTTCGGCTTCCGGTGTCCACCAAGCGGCGCTGGGGACTGTTCATCGACCGCCTGTTCGGGGAAGATTTCGGGGAAGATCAACAGTGGGAACGGCCGGTGCCCCACGCCGCCGTGCCCGTCCGATCGGCCCCGAACCGCGCACCGCGAACCGTCCCCGCGCACCGTCGGTCCGGCGAGCCCGACACCGAAAGGGGGGACGCATGAGCCGGATCGAGTACAGCGCGGAGATCGCCGAACTGCTCGGCAGGGTACGGCGGCGTCCCACCGCGGGGTGGCCGTGGCGGCCGGGCGAGCGGGTGCCTCCCGGGCTTCCGGTCAAGCAGTCGTGGGGGTGGCTGTTCGCCCCCGACGGACGGGTGCTGACGCTGGTCAATCCCAGGGACGGCATCGTTTCGCTGCCCGGCGGTTCGCTGGAGCCGGAGGACGCCGGCGATCCCGGCTCGGCGCTGGCCCGGGAGGCGGGCGAGGAGGCACAGGCGCTGATTGGCGCGGCGTACTACCTCGGGTACCTCTACGACCGGGTCGGGTCGGCCAACGGCGGGCACGAGTGCGCCCGGGTCCGGATGGCCGCCGCGCTGCGGGCGGTCGGTCCGAGCGTGCCGGACCCGGCGTCCGGGCGGCACTACCGGCGGCTGCTGGTGGCGCCGGGCCTCGCCGTCGAGCTGCTCGGCTGGGGCACGCCCGGCCTGCGCCAGGCCCGGGCGGCGGTGACGACCGCCGTCCGGTGGCTCGGCGTGCCCGCTGCGGCCAACGAGACGATCGAGGAGCTGCCCCTCGGCGGCTGCGAGGTCTTCCCCGGTGTCGGACCCTGCGACGGCCCCGGTTCCGGACCCGGCGCCGGCCGGGGTGCCGCCCTCGGCGCCGTCCAGGATGTGGTCCGGGGCACGGCCCAGGGCGCCCCCGCCGACCCGGGCCGCCCGTCGGACCGTCCCTCGGAGCTTCCGTCGAACAGCTCGTCAGTCCACCCGCGGAACGATCCGCTGGACCGTCCGTCGAACCGGGCCGGTGGCAGCTGAGCGCCTTCGGCCGGCCCCGCCCCAGGGGCCTGTTCCACCATGTGGAGCTGTGGACGGACGACCTGGCGGTCGCGACGGAGCAGTGGGGCCCGGTGCTGCTCGCGCTCGGGTGCGAGCCGTTCCAGCACTGGCCGAGCGGTCGCAGCTGGCGCCTCGGGGACGCCTACTTGGTGATCGAGCAGTCGCCGGCGCTGCTGCCGGGCGGTCACCAGCGGCTGCGCGCCGGCCTCAACCACCTCGCCGTGCACGGCGACCGGGCGGCGGTGGCCGCCGCCCTCGCCGCCGGCTGGACGGTCCGGGTGGACACCGGTGAGACGGTCCATCTGATCGACCGCCAGGGCTTCGAGCTGGAGATCGTCGTCCACGACGGCGAGTCCGAGTAGCCGCCACCCCGTCCCACCCCACCCCGCTTCACCCCGCTTCACCCCACCCCACCCCCTCCTCGGTCGGATGACGCGCCGTCCGATCACCACCGGCGTACGCCCCGTCGCCGGTAGTGAGAAACAGGCGCGTTCACTCCGCCGTTGTCAGACTGTTCGTCAATTGACTTGGCATGACAACTTCACATGAAAGCTACTGCCTGGTATCAAATTCCGTGACACACGTCACTACCAGGAGACCTCATGTCGCGCCCTGCCCGAGTCATGTCCGTCGCCATCACGGCGGCCCTCCTCACCCTCACCACGCTGGCGACGGCCGGCACGGCCCACGCCGCCGGTGTCAACTACGTCGCCCTGGGCGACTCCTACTCCGCCGGTGTCGGTGCCGGCAGCTACACGAGCGAGAGCGGGAGCTGCAAGCGCAGCACCAACGCGTACGCGTACCTGTGGAAGAACGCCCACGCACCGACGTCCTTCAAGTTCGTCGCCTGCTCCGGAGCCAGAACCGGCGACGTGCTCAACAGTCAGATCTCCGCCCTGAGCTCGACCACCACGCTGGTCAGCATCACCATCGGCGGCAACGACGCGGGCTTCGCGGACACGATGCAGACGTGCGTCCTGGACTCCGAGAGCGCCTGCCTCAACGCCGTCGCCACCGCGAAGAACTACGCGACCAGCACCCTGCCCGGCCAGCTCGACAAGGTCTACTCGACGATCCGCGCCAAGGCGCCGAACGCCCGCGTCGTCGTGCTCGGCTACCCGCACATGTACAAGGTCGGCGGCAGCTGCATCCTCGGCATCGGCGACACCAAGCGGGCCGCCATCAACGGCGCCGCCGACACGCTCGACGACGTCCTCGCCAAGCGGGCGGCCAACGCGGGCTTCGCCTTCGGCGACGTCCGCACGATCTTCCGCGAGCACGAGATCTGCGGCTCCAGCACCACCTGGCTGAACAGCACCACCCTGCCGGTCGACGAGAGCTACCACCCCAAGGCCGCCGGCCAGTCGGGCGGCTACCTCCCGGTCTTCTCCGCCCAGGTCTGAGCGGAGACGCGCAGGGTCTGAACAGGCCCGGGCCCGCCGGTCCCTCACAGGGGGAGGGACCGGCGGGCCCGTCCGTTCGGCGGCGAGCGATCCGCAGCACCCCGCCCGCAGCACCCCGCCCGCAGCACCCCGCCCGGAGCACCTCGCCCAGCCCCCGCCCCTGCCCTGCCGACCAGGGGTCAGCCGGCCGCCGGCCGGGGCAGGAGCAGGACGGCCGTCGCGTCGTCGTGGCACTTGGCGCGCGGCCAGCGGCGGCAGTCGGGGTCGGAGCGCTCCAACTCCCGGGTGCGGGCGATGAGGTGGCGCGGCCCGTGGGTTTCGAGGTCCTCCAGCAGTTCGGGCCAGCCGCGGACGCCGAAGTCGTCGACCGCCCGCGCCGCCCCGTCGGTGAGCAGCGCCGCAGCCCGCACCTCGGCGAGCGGC
This sequence comes from Kitasatospora sp. NPDC057595, assembly GCF_042800875.1. Taxonomy (NCBI): domain Bacteria; kingdom Bacillati; phylum Actinomycetota; class Actinomycetes; order Kitasatosporales; family Streptomycetaceae; genus Kitasatospora; species Kitasatospora sp. NPDC057595. The sequence continues at coordinate 185,880 of NZ_JBHVGL010000008.1, forward strand.
ACCGAGCCGGTCAGGGCCTCTCCGGCCGCGGCCGGGTCGGCCGCCGCCGCCCAGTAGCCCCGGGCGGTGTTCATCACCCGGCGCTGGGCGCGGGCGAGCGCGGCCGCCCGTTCCGCGGGGGCGAGCCGGTCCACCTCGGCGGCCATGGCCGTCCGTTGGACGGTGGTGACGTGCGAGACGCGGTGGTCCGAGACGGTGCGCAGGCCGCCCGGGGCGAGCCGCAGGACGAGCGTGGAGTCGGCGAGGACCAGCCACTCCAGCAGGTCGGCGTTGGTCCGGACCGCCGCGACCGTGGCCGAGGGAGTGAGCGGACTGTCCAGGTCGCAGCCGGCCGCGTGGGCCCGCGCGGTCTGGCGGATCGCCCCGGCCAGGCACGCGGCCAGGTCGGTGCGCCGGTCGGCGGCCCGGCGGTGGAGCGCGGTTCCGAGCGTCCGCACGAACCACGGCACCCCGTGCGCGCAGCCGCTGTCCAGGGCGGCGGGCAGGCCCGCGCCGTCCAGGACGACCACCACGTCGGCGGCGGCCAGGACGAAGTCCTCGTTGCGCGCGCCGGGGCGGGCCTGTGTCGCGACCCGGGCGTCCAGGGCGGTCAGCATGCGGTGCGCGCGTAGGAGTCGAACTCCTCCAGGGTCCAGACCCGGGCGTGCGCCCACACCTGGCCGGGGGAGAGGCGGGCGAGGTCGTCGGTGCCGAAGGAGACGCGGGAGGCGGCGGGTTCGGTGGTTCGGACGTCGACGCCGTAGCTGCGCGGGCCGTCGCCGGCCGGCGGGAGCGGGCCGCCGTCGGAGGTCCAGCCGGCGGGCGGGTGGTGCAGCGGGAAGGAGCGCGGCCCGCCGGTGCCGGGCGGTGGCCGCAGCGCGACCCAGGTGCGGCCGACGGCCTCGTAGATCTCGATGAGGTCGTAGTCGGCGCGGTGGCAGGCGCGCAGCAGCACCACCGGCTCGCCGTTCTCGACCTGCACGCCGGTGATGTGGCGGCGCGGTCCCGAGCAGCCGCCGAGCGCCGGCAGTAGCACGGCCGTCAGGACGGCGACGGCGACGGCGACGCGCGGTGTGAGGCGGCTGTGCGGCACCCGGCAACGGGTTCGTACCCCCGGTCTCCCCATGGGCACGAGTCTGACGGCGGAGGGTCTCGTCCCGGCCACGGGCAGGGCGCGGAACGGGCGCACCGCCGGCCCGTGCGGGGACCGGCGGTGCGTGGCGGTGCGGCGATCGGTGCGTGGTGCACGGTGGCGCGTGGCGGTGCAGGGTGGTGCGTGGCGGTGTGACGGCGGGCGCGGGCCCGGGCCCGCCGTCAGGGCCGCCGCCCCGTCAGCGCAGGTAGGAGGTCAGCCCGGCGGGCTTGAGACCGGCCGTCTCGGCGGCGGCCAGGGCGCGCTGGAGGTCACCGGCGAGGGTGTCGCTCCAGTGCATCAGCACGACGTCCCCGGGCGACAGGGTCCCCTCGTGCCAGATGTTGGAGGCGCCCCAGCTGAAGTCCGCGTCGGCGGTGAGCACGGTGCGCATCCCGCAGTTGGCGGCGGCCTGCAGGGTGTCGGCGTTCCAGCTGAAGAACGGCGGGCGGAAGACGGTCGGCGCGGTGCCGAAGAGACGGGTCAGCGAGTCCCGGGCGTCGCAGATCTCCACCTGCTGCTCGGCGGGCGACAGCTTGGTGAGGTCCGGGTGGGAGACGCTGTGGTCCTGGACGGAGGAGCCGGGCACGGCGGTGACCCGCTGGAAGTAGCCGGGGTTGGCGGCGGCGGCCATCGGCAGCGGGAAGGCGGTGATCGGCAGCCGGTGGTCGGCGATGAAGCGCTCCGCCTCCGGGCTGGTCTGCCAGCCGTCGTCGATGGTGAAGAAGACCACCTTGTCGCTGGTCGGCACCGACGGGGCGGCCACGGCGGGGGTGGGTGCGGGGCCGTCCACCCGGACGTCGTCGACCGCGAACGGACCCTGCTGGTACCAGCCGTGGACGGCGAGGCGGACGGTGTTGGCGGTGGGCCCGGCGGTGAAGCGGGTGGTGAGCCTCTGCCAGCCGCCATGGGTGTCCTCGGTCCAGGCGGGCGCGGTCGGGCGGTCGGTGCCGTCGGTGGCGCCGAGGAAGACGAACTTCCCGCGGACCCAGGCGGAGGCGGTGTAGGTGGTGCCGGGCTGCACCGAGACGGTCTGCGCGCACTCGCCGGTGGACTCGTCGCCGGCCGGGGTGACGGCCAGCGCGGAGCCGCCCGAGTGCGGGGCGGCGGTGGTCACGGAGGCCTCGGCGGGCCCGCCGGAACAGCGCCAGCCGGGCACGCTGCCCCAGTCGGCGAGCGAGGAGGCGGGGATCTCGAACCCGGGGTTGGTGGCCAGGTTGACGGTGGCCGGGTTGGCGGTGGTTGCGGCGCCGGCAGCGGCGTCGGACGCGGCGGCCGCGGCGGGGCCGGCGAGGCCGGCGAGGCCGGCCGCCAGCAGCGCCGCGCAGGCGCCCAGGGCCGACAGGCGTGCGGACATGCGCGAGGAGATGGACACGTGGGGACTCCTGCGTGGGGACGCGCCCGTTGGGGCGGGCGCGCGGAGACATGGATGTGGGGATGTGGGGATGTCTGGATGTGGGGTGCTCCCGGAGGGGGCGGGAGCGGTCGGCGCGCCGCACTCGGACCGGGAGCAAAACAATGGACTGGACCACTCGGATCGTCAAGGACCGGAGGCCGACCGGCCGGTCACCGTACCTGCGGCAAAAGGGACAAGACGAGCCGTCAGGGGGAGTAGAGCTCCTCGATGTCCGCCGCGTAGTAGTCCGTGATCGCCGTCCGCCGCAGCTTCAGCGAGGGCGTCAGGAACCCCTGCTCGACGCCGAACTCCCGGGGCAGCAGCCGGAACGCGCGGATCGACTCGGCGCGCGAGACCGCGGTGTTGGCCGCCGCGACGGCGCGCTGGATCTCGGCGTGCAGCTCCTCGTCGGAGAGCACCGCCCAGGGGTCCGCCTGGCCGCGCCCGCGCCGTTTGAGCCAGTGCTCCAGCGCCCCCGGGTCGAGGGTGATCAGCGCGGCCACGTACGGGCGGTCGTCGCCCACCACCAGGCACTGCGAGACCAGCGGATGCGTCTCGACCCGGAGCTCCAGGGCGGCGGGGGCGAGGTTCTTGCCGCTGCTGGTGACGATGACGTCCTTCTTGCGGCCGGTGATGGTGAGGTAGCCGTCCTCGTCCAGGCTGCCGAGGTCGCCGGTGCCGAACCAGCCGTCGAACAGCGACTCGGCGGTGCAGCGCGGATGGTTGAGGTAGCCGCCGAAGACGCCGGGCCCGCGCACCCACACCTCGCCGTCGTCGGCGATGGCCACGGTGGCGCCGGGCACCGGCCGCCCGACCGTGCCGATCTTCGCGCGCCCGGGCGGGTTGCCGGTGATCGCCGCCGAGGTCTCGGTGAGCCCGTAGCCCTCGTACAGCTGGATGCCGGTCCCGGCGAAGAAGAGGCCGAGTTCGCGCTCCAGCGTCGAGCCGCCGCACATCAGCGTCCGCAGCCGGCCGCCGAACACGGCCCGCAGCCGCTGGTAGACCGTCCGCTCGTAGGCCAGGTGGCGCAGCCGCAGCGCGGGGCCCGGACCGGGGCCGCGCCCGAGGCCGCGCTTCTCCCGGCAGGCCGCCCAGTCGACCGCCACCTGCCGGGCCTGGTCGAACAGTTCGCCGCGCCCGGCCTCCTCGGCGGCCCGCCGGGCCTGCTGGAACACCTTGTCGAGCAGGTACGGGACGACGAGCAGGAAGGTGGGCCGCAGCGCGGCGAGCACGGGCAGCAGGGCGTCGGTGGACATCTCGGACACGTGACCGAGCCGGAAGCCGCCGCGCACCGCCGCGATCTGCACCATCCGCCCGTAGACGTGCGCCAGCGGCAGGAACAGCACGGTGGAGGGCTGGTGGCCGCCGGTGTCGCGCAGGGCCTCGTCCCAGCAGGCGAGCAGCGCGTCGGCCGCGTCGGCGAGGGCGCCGTGGGTGATCAGGCAGCCCTTGGGGCGGCCGGTGGCGCCGGAGGTGTAGACGACGGTGGCGACGGTGTCGGCGCCGACACCGAGCCGTTGGCGGTGCACCAGCGAGTCGGGGACCCCGCGCCCGTCCTCGACGATCGCGGCGACGCAGCCCCGGTCCAGCTGCCAGATGCCGGTCAGGTCGGGTAACGCGTCGCAGACCGCGCCGACGGTCATGGCGTGGTCCTCGTCCTCGACCAGGCAGGCCACCGCCTGGGTCTCGGCGAGGATCCAGCGGACCTGCTCGGCCGCGGCGGTGGGGTAGACGGGGACGGGGATCGCGCCGATGGACCAGAGCGCGTAGTCGAACAGCGTCCACTCGTAGCGGGTGCGGGACATCAGGGCGACCCGGTCGCCGTAGCGCACGCCCCGGGTGAGCAGGCCCTTGGCGAGGGCGAGCACCTCGTCGCGGAAGCCGGCCGCGGTGACGTCCCGCCAGCCGCCGTCGGGGGCGCACCGGGTGCGTTCGCCGCGGCGGGCCAACTGGACCAGTCCGGGGGAGCGCTCGGCGGTGTCGTAGAGCGAGTCGGCCAGCCCGCCGGCGGCCGGACCGCCGGCCGGGGCGGGGGTGGTGAACTCGCGCACGATCCCCCCGATCCGTCCTGCAGGTGGAGCGAAACTATCGGATAGCGTGCCGACTGCCCAGGGGTTGTGACCGGGACGCGACGAGATCGGCACCGGCTCGTGCGGAAAGTGCCGTGCGCGTCGGAGCCGCTGCTCGCGCCGCTGCGCCTGCCCCTGTTCGCGCCCCTGTTCGCGCCCCTGTCCGTGCCCCTGTTCGTGCCGCTGCTCGCGGTGGCGATCACCGCGGTGACCGGGTCGTGACGGAGTGTGCGACGGAGGCCCGGCGGCGGGGTGAAAGCGGTGATCTTGGTGCCGATCCGGACACGATCCGGGCCGGGGCGAAGAGAGGCCGGGTTCGACCCTCGAACGAGTGGTCAGGGCGTAGTAGAGTCTCGCAGACCCGCGGCCGGGGCATCCCGGTCCGTCCCGAGATCCACCCCCCGGACCGGGGCCTGGTCCGTACCAACCCGCCGTCCGTCCGTGCCGCCCCACGCCCCCACCGACCCCGCCGCCCGCACCCCGTCCGCGCCTGGCACTTCCCGACCGAGGACTCCATGCGTCTGCGCAGCAGCTCGATCCGCGCGAAGATCATCGCGCTGCTCCTGGTGCCCATCGTCGCCCTCGCCGCCCTCTGGGCGTACGCGACGCTCACCACCGCCGGAGACGTCTGGAGCCGACTGGACCTGAGCAGGACGTACCAGGAGTTCGGCACCCCTGTCGACCAGTACGCGCACGACCTGCAGAACGAACGCCGGGCCGCCGTCAAGCGGCTGGCCGACCCGACCTCGGGCACCGCGCGCGAGGCCTTCGAGCAGGCCCAGGCCGCCACCGACCGGGACCTCGCCCAGCTGCGGCAGAAGAAGGACAGCGCCGGCGGCCGGCTCGACGAGTCCCAGCGCGGCCGGCTGCTGCAGATCCTCGCCGCCGCCGACCAGTTGCCCCCGCTGCGCGCGCAGGTCGGCCGCGCCGCGCTCAACTGGGAGTTCGCGCTCGGCCAGTACACCGACCTGGTCAAGCCCACCTTCGCCTTCCGGTCGGCCTTCGTCGCCCGGCAGAGCGGCCAGCTCCCGCGGCAGGGGACCATCCTGACCGAGCTGGTGCGCGCCCGCGAGTACCTCTCGCAGGAGGACGCGGCGATGGAGGGCCTGCGCACCGCGACCTCCCGGCCCACCCCCGAGCAGTACCAGGTCGCGCTCGACGCCCTGCACAACCAGCAGGCCCTGTTCACCGTCTACATCGCCGAGCTGGACCCGGTCGACCAGGCCGACTACATCGCCCTGCGTGGCGGCGAGGCCTGGGCCTCGCTGGCCCGGGCCGAGGCGGACTTCGTCGGCGCGGGCGGCCCCGAGCGGGTGGTCCAGGCGATCAACGGCGGCGACTGGCGCAAGACCGCCGACCACGCGCTCGGCGACCTCGCGGCGATCAACGCCCGGCTGGCCGGCACCATCGACGACCGCGACCACTCGTACGCGATCGGCCTGCTCTGGCGCGGCGGCATCGCCGGTGTGATCGGCCTGGTCGCGGTGGTGCTCTCGATCCTCATCTCCTACCGGATCGGCCGCGGCCTGGTCCGCGAGCTGATCGGCCTGCGCAACGCCGCCAACGAGCTGGCCGGCACCCGCCTGCCCTCGGTGATGCTGCGGCTGCGCAAGGGCGAAGCGGTGGACGTCGCCACCGAGGCGCCCGAGCTGGAGTTCGGCCCGGCCGAGATCGGCCAGGTCGGACAGGCCATCAACGCGGTGCAGCGGGCCGCCGTCGAGGCCGCCGTCGAACAGGCCGAACTGCGGCGCGGCGTCTCCGCGGTCTTCGTCAACCTGGCGCGGCGCAGCCAGGTGCTGCTGCACCGCCAGCTGACCCTGCTCGACACCATGGAGCGGCGCACCGAGGACCCGGCGGAGCTGGAGGACCTCTTCAAGGTCGACCACCTCACCACCCGCATGCGCCGGCACGCCGAGGGCCTGATCATCCTGGCCGGCGGCTCGCCGGGCCGGGCCTGGCGCAAGCCGGTGCGGATGGTGGACGTGGTCCGCGCGGCGGTCGGCGAGGTCGAGGACTACGCCCGGGTGATCGTCCGGCCGTTCCCCGGCACCGGACTGCTCGGCAGCGCGGTCGCGGACGTCACCCACCTGGTCGCCGAACTGGTCGAGAACGCGGCGGTGTACTCGCCGCCGGCCACCCAGGTCACCGTCCAGGGCGAGGTGGTGGCGCACGGCTTCGCGCTGGAGATCGACGACCGCGGGCTCGGGCTGAGCGAGCAGGCGCTCGCCGGGATCAACGAACGCCTCACCGTGGAACAGGAGTTCGACCTCGCCGACACCGACCGGCTGGGCCTGTTCGTGGTCAGCCGGCTGGCCCGGCGGCACGGCATCCGGGTGCACCTGCGGCCCTCGCCGTACGGCGGGACCACGGCGGTGGTGCTGATACCGCGCGAGCTGCTGGCGGAGGCGCCGGACGGGCTGCCGGAGCCGCCGCCCGCGGGGGGTACGGGCGTCGGGGCCGCTTCCGGTGCGCGTGCGGGTGCGGGTTCCGGTGCGGGCGCGGCCGGTGGACGGCGGGCGGCGGCGGGTCGGCGCGACCTCGTCGCGGTGCCGGCGTTCGGCGCGGACGGGGCGGCGGGTGCCGGCGGTCCGGGCGCCGCGCGGGCCTCCGGCGGGGCCGACGGAACGAGTGGGTCGAACGGCTCCAACGGCTCCAACGGCTCGACGGGTCCCGACGGCGAGGGCGGGCGGCACCGGGGCAGCGGGGGGCCGCGTCCCTCGGCGCCCGAACCGGCGCGCACCCCCGGTGGACTGCCGCGCCGGTCGCGGGGCGGCGGCGGGCCGGTGCTCGTCCCGGCACCGGCCGGCGAGCCCTCCGGGCCCGGCACCGGGCGGCACCGGCGCGCCGAGGCGCGGGGCACGGCGGTGGCGGACGCCGCCGCGGAGGCCTCGGCGCCGCGTGACGGCTCCTCGTCCTCGTTCGCTCCCGCTCCCTCGCCCTCGTTCGCTCCCTCGCCCTCGCCCGCGTCTGACGCCGCGCCGGGTACCGGTGGCTCGCGTGCCGGCGCCTCGTCGGGCGGCCTGCCGCGCCGGGTCCGGCAGGCGAGCCTCGCCCCGCAGCTGCGCGAGCGGGCGGCCGAGGCCCGTCCGGACGGCGGCGCCGAGGCGGCGCGCGAGCGTTCGCCGGAGGAGGCCCGGGCCACCTTCGCCTCGTTCCAGCGCGGTTTCACCCGAGGCCGGGGTGCGACCGGCGCCCAGCCGGCTCCCCGGCCGTCGCGGGCGCCGCGGCCCGTCCCCGGCTGGCAGCCGCCGGACCCGGGGCGCCGCGCGATCAGTCCGGCACCCGCCCCGGCGGCGCTGCCCGGCCCCTCCGGGGGCGAACCGGCGCCGCTGGCCCGCCGCGCGCCCGTCCCGCCGCCGACCAGGTTCGTCCGCGCTCCGCGCGTCACGGCGGAACCGGGCGCACCCGCCGGTCCGTTGTCCGACGGGCCGTCCGAAGGCACGGCACCACCCGCACCACCGGTCTGACCCGCTCGACCCCGTCGGCCGAGTCCGACCCGCACCACCGGCACGACCCGCACCACCCGCTCCAGCGGAAGGAACAGACTCATGACCACTTCGACGCAGTCGCCCGGAGACCTCAACTGGCTCCTGGACGACCTGGTCGGACGCGTCGCCGCGCTGCGGCACGCGGTGATCCTCTCCAGCGACGGCCTGGCCACCGGCGCCTCCCGTGACCTCGACCGGGAGGACGCCGAGCACCTGGCCGCCGTCGCGGCCGGTTTCCACAGCCTGGCGAAGGGCGCCGGCGGGCACTTCAAGGTCGGCGGCGTGCGCCAGACCATGGTCGAGCTGGACGAGGCCTTCCTGTTCATCACCGCGGCCGGCGACGGCAGCTGCCTGGCGGTGCTGAGCGAGGCCGAGGCGGACATCGGCCAGATCGCCTACGAGATGGCCCTGCTGGTCAAGCGGGTCGGCGAGCACCTGGCCGCCGAGCCGCGCGCCGACGTGGCCCCGCCCGGCAGATGAGCGGTCCGATGGCGGACGAGGAGCCGATACCGGTGCCTCGGGATCCGGGACCGGGACCGGGACCGGAGGGCCGGGGACCGGACGACCGCGCGCCGGACGACGCCTCCGCCGGGGCCGCCTCCGGCGCGAACGGGCCCGGCGCGGACGGGCCCGAGGTCGACCTGTTCCGGGCGCGGACCCCGGTCGACGACCGCTGGTTCGACGACGACGCCGGCCCGGTGGTGCGGCTGTACTCGATGACCCGCGGCCGCACCCGGCCGGTCGAGGACGGCCTGTTCGACCTGATCTCGCTGATCACCGCCAAGGACCCCGGGCCGGTCACGGGAGCCGTGCCCGCCCACGTGCTCGACCCGGAGCACCAGACCATCCTGGCCTGGTGCCGCCGGGAGCCGATCTCCGTGGCCGAGCTCGGCTCCTACACCGACCTGCCGGTCAGCGTCGTACGCGTCCTGCTCGGCGACCTCTACGACGCCGATCTGATCAGCGTCACCCGACCCGTTCCGCTCGCCGAGCTGCCGGACGAGCGCCTGCTGCGAGACGTGATCAATGGACTCCGTGCGCTCTGACCCGACCGCGACCGCCGCCGCCCCGGTGCCGCCCGCCCACGACCGGGCCGGCGGCGGGGCCGGCGACCGGGCCAACGACCCGCGCTGGCGGGGCGGCCCGGCCGTCGCGGTGAAGATCCTGGTGGCCGGCGGCTTCGGCGCGGGCAAGACCACCCTGGTCGGCGCGGTCAGCGAGATCCGCCCGCTGCGCACCGAGGAGGAGCTCAGCGAGCTGGGCCGGCCGGTGGACGACACGGCGGGCGTGGAGGCCAAGCGCACCACCACGGTGGCGATGGACTTCGGCCGGATCGACGTGCGGCCCGGCCTCGCCCTCTACCTGTTCGGCACGCCCGGCCAGGACCGGTTCTGGTTCGTCTGGGACGAGCTGGCCCGGGGCGCGCTCGGCGCGGTGGTGCTGGCCGACACCCGGCGGCTGGCGGACTGCTTCCCCTCGGTGGACTTCTTCGAGCAGCGGGGCATCCCCTTCCTGGTGGCCGTGAACTGCTTCGACGGCAGCGAGGTCTTCTCCCCGGAGGAGGTCCGGGACGCGCTCGACCTGGACCCGGGCATCCCGGTGATCCTCTGCGACGCCCGGCTGCGCGAGGACGGCAAGGAGCTGCTGGTGGCGCTGGTCGAGCACGCCGCCGACCGCCGCCGGGGAGCGCCGGCCGCGGTCTGAGCCGACGGCTCGGCCGGCCGCCGGGAGTGGGCTCCGGTCCCCGCCACGGTGGGTGGCGCCGCGTCAGCGTCTCATTTCCGTGTTCACATGCCGGACGATCCGTGTCGGGCAGGTTGCCTTGACCGGCCCGGCGTGGAAGGCTCTGTGGACGGAGGCCGCCCGGCCCGTTGCCGGGGTGCCTCCGACGTGCCGCGCACCGAGTGCGTCGGGCACGAGCGCCGCGGCACGACACAGGGACGTGCCGGCGCACCGAGACCAGTGGGGGGAGGACCGTACCGTGACCGTCGAGCAGCGACGTGCCGTGTCCGTGTCCGCCTCCCTGGTTCTCCCCGTCCCGGTCACCCCGGCGCTGACCGTTCGGCGGTACATCGACCACGCGCTCATCTGCAGCGCCTGCTGTCGCTGACGTCGCCACCCTTCGCCGTCCACGTCACCGTCGCCGCCGCCCACCGCCCGGGGAGCCCTCCCGGCCGGTACGGTCCGTCCGGATCGCCCGTCCGGGCCCGGCGGAAACCGGCGGCCCCTCGCACCGTCGACCCGGCAGCACCGGACAGCCGTCCAGTGAGCCGCCGTCGTCCCTGCCCGCTTCGCGGAGAGCACCAGTGAACCTCGCCAGCACCACCCGTCACCCGGCCGCCACCACCACCACCGCCACCGTCGGCGTCGCAGCCCGCGCCGCCACCGGGACGGCAGGGACGGTCGGGGCGACCGGCGGCGGCGCGGGGTCCACCCGGTCGGATCGGCGCGGGAAGCACGCCGCGGACGGAGGAAGAGGTCGGTACGTCGACCTCGAGCCGTTCTGGCCGTCCCGGCAGCCGCACCTGTTCGATCAGACATGTCCCGGTTCGCCCAGCGCGTCCCGGCACTCCCTCCGCTGACCCAGGGTCAGTCCTCGGCAGTACGCCCGGTCGACGCGCAGACGACTCCACCCCGTCCGTCACGCGCGAAATGAGCGGCATCATGTCCACCCCTTCCACCGCCACCCTCCACCTCCCCTCCGCGACCCCGCACCTGCGCGCGGTCCGCTCCGTCCCCTCGAACCCCGAACGCCGGCACGGCGGGCCCGGCCCGCAGCGCCCGGCGGCCGGCCAGCCCGGAGCCGTCCCGCCCGCCGCGGCGGGTCCGGCCGTCTCCCCGGTGCTGCCCGGCGCGACCCAGGCCGTGCCGGCGCTCCCGCCGCAGACGCTGCTCGCGGCGCTCCCGGAGGGCGCGGCGGTCGTCGCCGCGCTGCCGCAGGGCTCGCTGCCGCAGGCCCTGCTCGCCCAGTACGGGGCGCAGTTCGGCGCCTCGGCGGGGCAGCCGATGGTCGGCTACCTGGTGCTGGTCCCGGCCCAGGCCGGCGCCGCTCCGACGGGCGGGACGGCGCCGACCGGCTTCCCGGTCGCGTCGATCGCGACCCCGGCCTCGGCTTCGGCTGCGGCCCCGGTTTCGACCCCGACCCCGGTCCCGGCCGCCGCGACCGGCCCGTCCGTCCCCGGCCCGTCCGCCCCGGGTCCGCTCGGCGCCGCTCCGTTCGGCGCGGGGGCTCCGGTCCGTCCGGTGCGGCCCGCCGGCCGCGGCATCGCGGTCGACGTGGAACGCCGCAACGCCTACGTGGACGGGCGGCTGCTCGATCTCACCTACCTGGAGTTCGAGCTGCTCGCCCACCTGACCGAGCACCCGCAGCGGGTGCACACCCGCGACCACCTGGTCTCCGCCGTCTGGGGCTACGGCCACGTCGGCGACGGCCGCACCGTCGACGTGCACGTGGCCCGGCTGCGCCGCAAGCTCGGAGTGGCCTACCGCGACAGCATCGTGACGGTCCGTCGGGTCGGCTACAAGTACACCCCGGTCGCCTGATCCTCGCCCACGGGGCCGGGTGTTCTTCTGAACACCCGGCCCTTCGCGCGTGTCTGGCTGACCGTCATATCCGCTGGTCCGGCGGCAGCAGGAGGACGGCGAGCGCGCCGGCGCAGGACCGCGCGTGCCCGAGGAACCAGTCCAGCCGCTCGTCGGTGAGGCGGGCGGGCGTGGAGCGGACGGCGAGCGCGAAACGGGCCTGCCCGGCGCCGTCCAGCACCGGCACCGCCACCGTGCGCACGCCGGCCGCCGACTCGCCGTCGTTCAGCGCGTGGCCGGCCGTCCTGACCCGCTCCAACTCCTCGTCCAGGAGCTCCGGTTCGGTGATGGTCCGGTCGGTGAACGGTGGCAGCGGACCCAGTGTCGAGACCCCGGCGTCACCCGGGCGCGGCCAGGCCAGCAGCACCTTGCCGAGCGCCGTCGAGTGCAGCGGGCGGCGCAGCCCCAGCCCGGTGTCCGGGCGGACGGAGGCGCCGACCAGGATCACCGCGTGCGGGCCGCTGCGGATCGCCAGGTCGGCCGAGGCACCGGTGCGGCGCGACAGCAGGTCGAGCTCGGGCGCTGCCAGATGCAGGCCCCGCTGGTGGAAGCTCAGTTGGCCCAGCTCGGCGACGGCGGGGCCGAGCCGGTAGCGGGCCGTGTGCTCGTCCTGCTCCAGGAACCCGGCGCTGACCAGGGTGCGGGCCAGCCGGTGCGCGGTGGAGACCGACAGGCCCATCCGGCGGGCCAGGTCCGAGGCGCTCAGATCGGGGCCGTTGTCGTGGAAGCAGTGCAGCAACCCGAGGGCCCGCTGAACGGCCTGGGCGCCGGCCGGCGGGCTCTGGACGGCGGTGACGGCCTCGGCCATGGCACCTCTCGTTCTGTCCTTGGCTCCGGCCGGTTCACCGGAGTCGCTCCCAGACTATGGCAGCGCGTGCTGCCGGAATGTGTCAACGGCGTTGCAAAAGGATGCCGTTCATGAACAACCGATCCCATGATGTGGCAAACCCTTGTCCGTCGCCGGTCCGCCGTGGAACGCTCGGACCAGCGCATCGGACGAGCCCCGTCCATCGCGCCCCGACCGCAGGAAGGAGCAGCGCCGTGACAAATCGCCGGTGCCCCGCCCCCTGCGTCTGTTGTCGCTGACGCGCCGCTTCCGTCCGCGCCGACCACCCCCGGACTCCCCGCCCCACCACGACTGGTGACCCGTGCCGCGCCGCGCCCGCCGCGTTCGCCCGCACCCTGCCGCAGAGGACCAGCCCACCGTGCCCAGCCACGACAGCCCCACCGCCGCCGCGCCGACCACGTCCGCCCCCGAGGCGCCCGACACCCTCTGGTTCACCCGCTGCCCGGTCCCCACCGCGACCGGCATCGCGGCCGACCGGGGCTGGCTCGGCCGGGAGTTCGCCGCCGACGGCATCGCCGTCCGCTCGCTCCAGGACGTTCCGCCGGAGGTGGCGGCCGACCACCACTACACCCACGCCCTGACCGGGCTGTTCCGCGAGGGCGGCAACGTTCCGGCGCTCTGGGCCCGTTCGCGCGGCGAGCGGACCAGGCTGATCGGGCTCACCTGGATCGAGGAGCGCCAGGTCGTCCTGGTTCGGGCGGGCAGCGGTATCACCGGCGCCGCACAGCTGCGCGGCCGCAGGCTCGCCGTCCCACGACATGGGATCGCGATCGACTTCTGGCGGGCGATGGCCCTGGCCGGCCTGCACGGCGCGCTCTCGCTCGCCGGACTCACGCTCGACGACGCCGAGTTGGTGGACGTGCCGGCCGTGCCGGACGGCGGTCAGTGGGCCGCGGAGCTGGCGGCGCTGCGCGACGGCGTCGTGGACGCGGTCTATGTCAAGGGCGCGCTCGCGGTCGAGGCGGCCCGCCGGATCAGCGCGGAGATCGCCGTCGACCTGGACGAGGCGCCGGACCGGCGGGCCAGGGTGAACAACGGCACGCCCCGGCCGATCACCGTCCACCAGCAGTTGCTCGACGAGCACCCGGAGCTGGTGGCCCGCTTCCTGGCCGTCCTGCTGGAGGCCGCCGACTGGGCCGCCGGGCGCCCGGCGGAGGTCGCGCGCATCCTCAGCGCCGAGACCGGTGCGGGGGAGGAGGGCGTCGCCGGCGCGTACGCCCGGGGCGGCCACCGGACTCTGCACCTCGATCTCTCCGCGGAGCGGCTTGCCCTCCTGGAGCAGCAGGAACGCTTCCTTGAGCGGCACGGATTCCTGGCCGGTCCGGTCGACGTCCACGCCTGGACCGACCCCGAACCCCTGCGTGCCGCCCGCGCCCTGCTCGCCGCCCGCCGCGCCGAAGGGCGGACGCACGGCGGCTGACAAATGACGGCTGACAGATAACAGCTGACAGATTTCATCATCTGTTATCTGTCAGCTGAAATCTGTCAGCCGTCAGCCGTCAGCCGTCAGCCGTCAGCCGTCACCCGCCCGCCCCGCGCCCACCCCCGTCCCGCCGTCCTCAGGAGTCGACCCCGTGAACCCCTCCCGCCTCGTCCTCGCCGCCACCGCACTGCTCGCCACCACCGCCCTGGCCGCCTGCGGCTCGTCCGCCGACGGGGCCAAGGCCTCCGCCGACGGTGGCAAGGCCGAGGTGGTGCTCCGGGTGCCCGATCCCGGCAACAACGGCTTCCTCGCCCTCGGCAAGAAGGACGGCTCGCTGGACCGGGCACTGGCCACCGTCCACGCCAAGGTCGCCTGGACCGGCAGCGCCGGCCCGTTCGCGCCCGCCGCCCAGGCGCTCTCCGCCGACCAGCTCGACGTCGCCCAGGGCTCGATCACCTCCGCCGTCGCCGCGCTCGCCCAGAAGCCCGGCTTCAAGCTGTTCGCCCAGACCACCCCCGACGGCGTCGGCGAGGGCATCCTGGTGAAGAACGACTCGCCGATCAAGAGCGTGCAGGACCTCGTCGGCCGCAAGGTCGCCGTCAGCCAGGGCGGCACCAGCGAGTACCTGCTGCTCAAGGCCCTGGAGAAGAACGGCGTCCCGGCGGACAAGGTCGAGCGGGTCTACCTGCGGGCCGACCAGACCTCGGGCGTGTTCAACTCCGGCCAGGTCGACGCCTGGGCGACCTGGAACACCTTCTCCACCCCGTCGATCGCCAACTCCGGCGCCCACTTCCTGGTCAACGGCAAGGAGGTCGGCTCCGACAACTACGCCGTCTGGGCCGTGCGCAACGCCTTCGCCGACAAGCACCCCGAGGTGGTCAGGGCCTTCTACGACTACCTGCGCGAGAACGGCCTCAAGGAGAAGGCCGACCCGGCCGCCTACCTGAACGTCTTCACCGACTCCGGCCCGACCGCCGTCACGCCGGCCGAGAAGGGCGTAGCGATCGAGGTCTCCCGGCAGGGCGCCGCCGCCGGCCCCATCGGCGAGGCCGACATCGCCCGGTTCGGCACCGTCGCCGCCTTCTTCGCCGACCAGAAGGTCACCAAGCAGCTGGTCGACGTCAAGCCCTACCTGATCGACGTCGACAAGCTCGGGACCGGTGCCAAGTGAGCACCACCACCGAATCCTTGAGCAGCACGGCCGCCGGGGAGGAGGCCGACCGCGGCACCGCCGCCGCCCACGCGGCCGGCCTGGTCGAACCCCGTACCCGCCTCCAGGCCCCGCGCCCCAGGGCGCTCGCCCTCACCCTGCGCACCCTCGGTCCGCTCGCCCTGCTCGGCGGCTGGGCCCTCGCCTCCGCGACCGGCGCCCTCACCCAGGACGTGCTGGCCTCGCCCACCCAGGTCGCCGAGGCGGTCGGCGAACTGTGGGGCAACGGCCAACTCGCCGACGCCCTCGCCGTCTCGCTCACCCGGGCCGGCCTCGGCCTGCTGATCGGTGCCACCGCCGGCCTGGTGCTCGGGGTCGTGACCGGCTTCTTCCGCCTCGGCGAGGAATTGCTGGACTCCGCCGTGCAGGTGCTGCGCACCGTTCCCTTCCTCGCGCTCGTCCCGCTGTTCATGGTCTGGTTCGGCATCACCGAGACCGCCAAGGTCGCGCTGATCGGCGTCGCCACCAGCTTCCCGATGTACGTGTCGACCTCCGGCGGCGTCCGGAACACCGACCGCAAGCTCATCGAGGCGATGCGCAGCTTCGGCCTCGGCCGCTGGGCGATCGTGCGCACCGTGGTCCTGCCCGGCGCCCTGCCGGCGCTGCTCTCCGGGCTGCGGCTGTCCATGACCCTCAGCGTGATCGCGCTGATCGCCGCCGAGGAGATCAACTCCACGGAAGGCATCGGGTACTTGATGGCCCAGGCGCAGAACTACTCCCGCACCGACGTCCTCGCCGTCTGCATCCTGATCTACGGACTGCTGGGACTCACCGCCGACGGCGTCGTCCGCCTCCTCGAGCGCTTCCTGATGCCCTGGCGCAAGGCCGTCCACGGAGGCGCCCGATGAACACCGCACCCGTCACCGCATCCACCGCCGTGCCCGTCACCGCACCCGTCGCCACCTCGGCGCCCGGTGCCCCGGAAACGTCCGGGAGCCCCGTGCCCGCACCCGTACCCGCCGTCCATCTGCGCGGCCTGCGCCGGGTGTTCGGCACCCGGGCCGTCCTCGACGGCGTCGACCTCTCCATCGACCGGGGCGAGTTCGTCGCCCTGCTCGGCGCCAGCGGCACCGGCAAGACCACCCTGCTGCGCATCCTCGGCGCCCTGGACCGGGCCGACGCGGGCACCGTCCTGGTGCCGCCGGTGCGTACCGTCGTCTTCCAGGAGCCCCGGCTGGTCCCCTCGAAGCGGGTGCTCGCCAACGTCACGGTCGGCCTGCCGCGCGGCGCCGCCACCCGGGAGACCGGGCTCAAGGCACTCGCCGAGGTCGGCCTCGACCGGCACGCCGACGCCTGGCCGGCGACCCTGTCCGGCGGCGAGGCGCAGCGGGCGGCGCTCGCCCGGGCACTCGTCCGCGAGCCCCAACTGCTCCTGCTGGACGAGCCGTTCGCCGCACTGGACGCGCTCACCCGGCTGCGCATGCAGGACCTCGTGGGCGACCTGGTCCGCCGCCACCGGCCGGCCGTCCTGCTGGTCACCCATGACGTGGACGAGGCCGTGCGGCTCGCCGACCGGGTCGCCGTGCTCCGGGACGGCGCCCTGGTGCGCGACGAACACGTCACGGTCGAACGCCCGCGCGACCCGGCCGATCCGGCCTTCGCCGAGCTGCGCCGCCGCCTGCTCGCCGACCTCGGCGTCCACTGACCCCTCCGACCGGCCACCCCGCGAACCGCCCGAGCCCCGCGAACCGACCGAAGCCCCACTGACCAGCCGACCCCCCGATTCGTCCGACCGCCCGCACCACAGGAGTTGATCCCCATGGCCATCACCCTCGGCGTCCACGCCAGCAACCCCTCGCTCTACTACCTCTCCCGACTCGACTACCTGGCCGAGGAGTTGGCCCCGCTCGGCGAGACCGGAGCGTTCCACCACTACAGCGACGGCACCCGCACCGGCGAGCTCCTCGCCGACGGCACCATCGACTTCGGCGGCACCGGCTCCACCCCTCCGGTCACCGCCCAGGCCGCCGGCCACGACCTCGTCTACGCGGCGGTCTCCGCGCCCCGCCCGGACCACGGAGCCCTGCTGGTGCGCGCCGACGGCCCGGTGCGGACGGTCGCCGACCTCAAGGGCGGCACCGTCGTCCTCGCCATCGGCTCCTGGCAGACCCACCTGCTCGCCAAGGCCCTGCACGCCGAGGGACTCTCCTACGCCACCGACGTCACCGCCGTCCGCCCGGCTGCCGGCGAGGACCAGGCGCGGCGGCTGCGCGAGGGCGAGATCGTCGGCTGGATCGCCCAGGGGGCCGAGCTGGCCGCCGCCCGGCGGGAGGGCGGGTTCCGCGAACTCGTCCGCACCGGTGACGTGATCACCGACCGCTCGGTCTTCTTCACCCGCCGGGGCTTCGCGGCCGACCGACCCGAGGTCGTCGCCGCGATCGCCACCGCCCTGCGCCGCGCGGACGCCTGGGTGGCCGGGCACCTGTCGGAGGCCGCCGCGATCGCCGCCGACGACCTGGGCGGCAGCGCCGAGGACTGGCGGACGGCGCTGGCCGGGCTGCCGTGGCGGCTGGAACCGGCGACCGCCGCGTTTGTCGCCGAGCAGCAGGAGGCGGCCGACATCTTCCACCGGGTCGGGTTCATCGACCGCGCGGTGACAGTCGCCGACGCCCACCTGCCCGCGCTGGAGGCGCCGGTGGCCACTGCCGTGGCTGTGGCCGTCGCCGCTCCGGCCGGCACCGTCACCGAGGCGGTCTGACCGATGGCCTCCGAAGTCCTCTGGTACATCATCCCGCGCGAGGGCCACTACCCCTGGGAGCCGGCCGGACGCCGCCCGGTCGACATCCGCTACCTGCAGCAACTCGCCGGCAGCGTCGAGCGCCTGGGCTACACCGGCGCGCTGCTGGCGACCGACCTCTACGACGTGTGGGACCTCGGCAACGCCCTGGCGGCCGCCACCACCCCGGCGTTCAAGCCGCTGCTGGCCGTCCACCCCGGGCTGATCGCGCCCACCCTGCTGGCCAAGATGGCGCTCAGCTTCGACCACCTGCACGGCGGACGGCTGCGCTTCAACGTCGTCAACGGCTCCACCGAGCAGCTGCGCGAGTACGGCCTGCACGTCGAGCACGACGACCGCTACCGTCTCAGCGCCGAGTACTGGTCGATCGTCAAACGCCTCACGGCCGGTGAAGTCTTCGACCACAAGGGCGAGTTCTACGATCTGCGGAACGCCGGGGCGAGCCTGCGCGAACTCGCGCCGGTGCAGCCGGGCGGCATCCCGCTCTGGTTCGGCGGCAGTTCGGCGGCCGGCATCGAGATGGCCGCCGAGCACGTCGACGTCTACCTCACCTGGGGCGAGCCGCCGCACCAGCTGAAGGAGAAGCTCGACCTGGTCCGTGAGCGGGCCGCCGCGCACGGCCGCAGCCTGCGGATCGGACTGCGGCTGCACCTGATCGTCCGCGACACCGAGGACGAGGCCTGGGCCGCTGCCGACCGGCTGCTCGACGTCACCAGCGAGGCCACCTACGCCCGTCAGCTCGGCGGCGTGCGCGGGGAGGACGGGGTCGGCTGGCAGCGGCAGTTCCGCCAGCACGGCGGCAAGGTGCCCGCCCGGGCGCGGGAGTTGGAGGCGTACCCCAACCTCTGGCCCGGGATGAGCCTGTTCCGTCCCGGCCCGGGCACCGCCGTGGTCGGCTCGACGGCCCAGGTGATCGAGCGGCTCCAGGAGTTCGAGTCGCTCGGCGTGGACACCTTCATCCTCTCCGGCAACCCCCTGCTGGAGGAGGCCCACCGGGTCGCCGAGACGGTGCTACCGGCGCTGGGCGTCACCCGGCGGTAGGACACCCGGCACCACACCCGGCAGGGCGCCCGCGAGAACACTCGGCAGGGCGCCCGGCAGGACGGGGAACGGCAGCGGCGAGGTCAGCGCCAGCTGCCGGGCGAAACGGGCGACGGCCCGGAGGAGGTACGTCCGCACGACGGGCTCCCGAGGTCTCGAAGGACGCGTACGGACGGTCCCGTACGCGCGGTCCAACGAGCGCGGTGCCCGACCGGTCACGCGTCGACCGGCCGGGCACCGTGGCACGCCCTGCCCGAGCCCCGGCCCCAACCCTCGCTCGAACCCTCGCCCGAAGCGGAGCCCGAACCGCCGTCCGAACCGTCGTCGGTAGCGTCGCCCCAGGGCTCAGCGGCTCAGAACGTCGATCTCGGCCAGCTCCTCGGCGGTCAGCGGAGCGCCCGCCAGCGCGTCGAGGTTCTGGTCCAGCTGCGCCACACTGCTGGCCCCGATGATCACCGACACCACCCGCGGGTCCCGCAGCACCCAGCTCAGCGCCAGCTGCGCCAGGCTCTGTCCGCGCCGCTCCGCCACCTTGTTCAGCGCCCGCAGCTGCTCCAGCTTCGCCTCGGTGAGCGCCTCCTCGCGCAGGAACTTGCCGATCGACATCCGCGACCCGGCCGGCACCTGCCCGGACAGGTAGCGGTCGGTCAGCAGGCCCTGGGCCAGCGGCGAATAGGCGATCAGGCTGGTCTGCGTGTCGGCTACCGCGTCCAGCACGCCCTCGTCCTCGACGTAGCGGTTGAGGACGGAGTACGCGCACTGGTTCATCAGGATCGGCGTGCCCAGCTCGCGCAGGAGCGCCACCGCCTCCCGGTGCTGCTCCGCAGGGTAGTTCGAGATGCCCGCGTACAGCGCCTTGCCCGCGCGGACCGCCGAGTCCAGCGCACCCATGGTCTCCTCGAGCGGGGTGTCCGGGTCGTAGCGGTGCGAGTAGAAGACGTCCACGTAGTCGAGGCCCATCCGGCCCAGCGACTGGTCCAGGCTGGCCAGCAGGTACTTGCGGCTGCCGCCCACGCCGTACGGGCCGGGCCACATGTCGTAGCCGGCCTTGGAGGCGATGAACAGCTCGTCCCGGTACGGGCGGAAGTCCTGCGCGAAGAGGTAGCCGAAGTTGCGCTCCGCGCTGCCGTACGGCGGGCCGTAGTTGTTGGCCAGGTCGAAGTGGGTGACACCCCGGTCGAAGGCGCGGCGCAGCACCGCTCGCTGGACGTCGAGCGGCTGGGCGTCACCGAAGTTGTGCCACAGGCCCAGCGAGACGGCGGGGAGCAGCACACCACTGCGGCCGGCCCGGCGGTAGGTCATCGAGGTGTAGCGGTCATCCGCGGCGAGGTAGGTCATGGCGGCCATCCTGCCAGGCGGTGGGCGTCCGGGGTGATCTGTGCCACCGTCCGTCGAGGAATGCCGCGCGGGGCGGGCGGGGACGACGATCACACGAGGCCGTGGACCGCCGGGGGGCGGCCCACGGCCTCGTGGCCTTCCCGGGCTCGCCGCGACGACTGTACCTACTGGTATGTACATCTGCTGTACCAGTAGGTACAGTCTTTGCCATGGCAACCCAGGACCGTCTCATCGAGAGCACCCAGGAACTGCTGTGGGATCGGGGCTACGTCGGCACCAGCCCGAAGGCCATCCAGCAGCGCGCCGGCGTCGGCCAGGGCAGCATGTACCACCACTTCGACGGGAAGCCGGACCTCGCCGCCGCCGCCCTGCGCCGCAGCGCCGAGCAGATGCGCGCCGTCGCCGAGGCCGACCTCGCCGGCCCCGGCACCGCCCACGACCGGGTCGCCGCCTATCTGCGGCGCGAGCGCGACGTGCTGCGCGGCTGCCGGATCGGGCGGATGGCCCAGGACCCGGAGGTGGTCGCCGATCCCCGGCTGCGGGCGCCCGTCGAGGAGACCTTCGACTGGCTGCGCGGCCGGCTCGCCGGGGTGATCGCCGAGGGGCAGATGGCCGGCGACCTGCGGCCGGGTGCCGAGCCCGCCGACCTCGCCGCCGCCGTGGTCGCCGTGGTGCAGGGCGGCTACGTGCTCGCCCGCGCCGCCGACAGCGCCGAACCGTTCGAGCAGGCCGTCCGTGGCGCCCTCGCCCTGCTCGCCGCCCACCGCACCGACTGAGCGATCGCCGGCCGGGCCCGCGCCGTCCGAGTCGCCGTACCGTCCGAGTCGCTGTACCGGCCGAGCCGTCGGACCGGCCGAGCCGTCGTGCGGACCGGGCCGTCGGCCCAACCCCCTTCCGGAGCCCGCCGTGCACGCCATGCAGTACGAGATCACGCTTCCCGCCGATTACGACATGGGCATCATCCACCGGCGGATCGCCACCCGGGGCCACCTGCTCGACGGCCACCCCGGCCTCGGCCTCAAGGCCTACCTGGTGCGCGAACGCGGTCTCGACGGGTCGCCCGTCAACCAGTACGCCCCCTTCTACCTCTGGCGCACCGCCGAGGGCATGAACGCCTTCCTCTGGGGGCCGGGCTTCCGCGGGGTCGGCGCGGACTTCGGCCGTCCCGTCGTGCGCCACTGGCTCGGTGCGGGTCTGCGCCGCGGTCCTGCCGCGGGCGCACCGGCCATCGCCACCCGTCAGGCCGTCCTCCTCCCGGAGGGCACCGACCCCGCCGAGGCCGTCGAACACGCCCTCGCCGAACTGCCCGACCACCCCGACCTGCACACCGCCGCCGTCGCCGTTGACCCGGACCGCTGGGAACTGCTGCGCTTCGCCCTCTGGCGCGAGGCCGCCCCGGCCGCGGTGCCCGGCACCCGGTACCGCGTGCACCACCTCTCCAGTCCCGAACTCGACCGGCTTCCCGCCGGCCGCCACTGGTGAAAGGACCGCCCCGACCCATGAACCCGGCCGCAACCCCCGGACCCGGCAGGAACGCCGACGCGAGCCCCGTCGACGCGGGCCCCAACGACGAGGGCCCCGGCGTCGCAGGTCCCGATGCCGCGAGCCTTGCCCCCGCCCCGCTCGACCGGGCCGCGGGTTACGCCCTGCTCGCCGAACTCGCCGGGCCGGGGACCCGGGCCGACACCCTGGGCCCCCTCGACGAACTCGCCCCCGGATTCGCCGACTGGATCGTCACCGCGCTCTTCGGCGGTACCTACCAGCGGCCCGGACTCGCCCTGCGCGACCGCCAGGTGGCCAACCTGGCCGCGCTCACCGCGCTCGGCGGGGTGGAACCGCAACTCGCCGACCACGTCCGCAACAGCCTGCGGATCGGCCTGACCAGGGAGGAGATCACCGAGGTGCTGGTCCACCTCGCGCCCTATGTCGGCGTCCCCAAGGCGCTGGCCGGGCTCCGGATCGCCGCCGCGACCTTCGCGGAGAGTGCATGAGCACCCACACCGCCACGGGCGCCGTCCGGACCGTCCTCGGCGATCTCGACCCCGCCGAACTCGGCGTCTGCGACGCCCACGACCACCTCTTCCTGCGCAGCCCCAGGCTGCCGGGCGAGGAACTCGACGACCCGGCCGCTGCCGAGGAGGTGCTGCGCGCCTTCGCGGCGGCCGGCGGCGGGGCTTTCGTCCAGTGGACGCCCGCCGGGATGGGGCGGTGGGCCGACGCGCTGCCGGCGTTGTCCCGCGCCACCGGGGTCCACCTGATCGCCGCCACCGGGCTCCACCAGGCCGTCCACTACGATCCGGCGGACCTCGATCGGCGCTACGCCGGACTCGCCGGGTTCTTCACCGCCGAGCTCACCACCGCGCTGCACGGCGCACCTGAGGGCGTGCGAGCCGGACTGATCAAGGTGGCCGGCGACTACCACGGCCTGGACGCCCACACCCGGTGGGTCATGGCGGCCGCCGCCGAGGCGCACCACGCCACCGGCGCGCCGATCGCCGTCCACCACGAGCTCGGCACCGCCGCGCCGGACGTCCTCGACCTGCTCTGCGAGCGGCACGGCGTCCCGCCGCGGCGGGTGATCCTCGGGCACCTCAACCGGCACCCGGATCTCCGCCTGCACCGCGAACTCGCCGCCACTGGTGCCTTCCTGGCCCTGGACGGCCCCTCCCGCGCGCACCACGCGACCGACCACCACCTCTTCGACACGGTGGCCGCTCTTGTCGAGGCCGGGCACGCCGACCGCCTGCTTCTCGGCGGCGACACCACCACTCGCACCGCCCGCCACGCCCCCGGCCCCACCCATCTCCTCACCGCCCTCGGCCCCCGCTTGGCCCGTGAGTTCGGCCCCGACCTCCCGCACCGCCTCCTCACCACCAACCCGGCCCGGGCCTTCGCGACCGAGTGGCGGGCGGCGTCCGACGGCGCGCGGTCGTCGACCGACGGCTGACAATTGACAGATGACAGCTAACAGATTTCAGATGACAGAATCTGAAATCTGTTAGCTGTCATCTGAAATCTGTCATTTGTCAGCTGTCAGCAGTCAGTCCCGGCCGGGTCTTCGCCGCCGCCCGGCCCGGCGGTCCGGGCGGCGACTACCAGATTCGGCGAAGACCAGATCCGGCGACTGCCGGACCCGGTGAGGGCCGGACCCGACGAAGACCAGGTCCGGCGAAGCGCGGGCCTCACATGTGGGTGCCGCCGTCGATCCGCAGCTCGGTCCCGGTGACGAACGCGCCGTCGTCCGAGGCGAGCATGGCGATCACACCGGCCACGGTCTCCGGTCCGGCGAAGCCCTGCCCGATCGCGGGGGAGAGCTTGGCGAGCAGGCTGAAGTCGGCGTCCGCCGGCAGGCCCGGGTTGCTGGTCATGCCGCTGTCGATGCTGCCCGGCGCGACGCAGACCGCGCGCAGCCCCTGCTTGGCGTACTCGGCGGCGATCGCGTGCGTGAACGACTGGATGCCGCCCTTGGTCGCGGCGTACGCGGCCATGTAGGGGTGGGCGAAGGTCGCGGAGGTGGAGCTGAAGTTCACCACCACGCCCTTGCCGCCCGCGAGCAGCGCGGGCAGCGCCTCGCGGGTCATCAGGAAGGTGCCGGTCAGGTTGACCGCGATCACCTTGTTCCAGAAGTCCAGGCTGGTCTCGTGGGTGTGCGCGGAGCGCAGGATGCCGGCCGCGTTGACCAGCACGTCCAGGCCGCCGAGCCCGGCCACGGCCTCGGCGACGCCGGCCCGGACGGCGGCCTCGTCCGACACGTCCAGCACCGTCGTGGTGAGGCGGTCGGCGGTGCCGTCGGCGGTGGCGCGGTCCAGGGTGGCCTTCAGGCCGTCCTCGCTGACGTCGACGGCGACGACCCGCCCGCCCTCGGCGAGGATCCGGTGGACGGTGGCCTGGCCGATGCCCGAGCCGCCGCCGGTGATCAGGACGTTGCGTCCGGTGAAGCGCTCCATGGTGGTGCTCCGTTTCGTTCGTGGTCGAGGTCTCGTTCGTGGTCCAGCAACCTCACTGGCACGGTACGCCTAAGTGGCACGTTGTGCCAAAAAGTCTCGACGTGTCGACTCGCGTACGCTGAGCCCGTGACCGGACGCCCGACCCTGACCCAGCGCCGCCGCGAGAGCACCCGGCTGGAGATCGCCCGGGCGGCGGCGGAACTGTTCGCCGCGCGCGGGGCCGAGGCCACCACCGCCGAAGAGATCGCCAACGCCTCGGGCATCTCGTTGCGCACCTTCTACCGCTACTTCTCGGAGAAGGAGGACGCCGTCGCCCCGCTGCTCGCGGCCGGCGGCGAGCGCTGGGTGCGACTGTTCGCCGAGAGCGCGTCCGACCTGCCGGTCCGCGAGGCGCTGGAGCGCTCGGCGGCCGAGTCGCTGAGCCCGGCCGACGCGCAGGACGGCGAGGCCATGCGCTGGACCCGCGAACTGCTGCGGGACCCCCGCCTCGCTTCGGTCTGGCAGCGCGTGCACGCCGACTCCGAGGAGCGCCTGCGGGCGGCGATCGCCGACCGCTGCCCGCCCGGCACCGACGCCCTGGAGATCCGGCTCGCCGCTGCCGCCGCCACCGCCGCCATCCGGGTCGCCCTGGAGGAGTGGGCGTTCTCCGGTGCCCCGCCCACCGGACCGGGTTCGCCCCGCGAGCTCGGCGCCCGCTGCGTGCACGAACTCACCGGGGGTCTCGGCCTCTGGAGCCGCCTCGGCTGACGGGGCGGCCGGCCGGCGCGGGGCTTCGTCCTCCGGGCCGAGCCCGTCACCGCTGGTCGGCGGGGGCGACGGGGTCCGCGCGGGCGTTAGGCTGAGTGGTCGCGCCCGGGCGACGAACCTGCTGCGGACGGGGGAACCGGGGCGGCCCTCCCGGGTGTCCTTCCCCCGGGGGTGGGGGAGTACGAGGCGTGGGAGCAAACAAGACATGGGTCTGACGAGCCACAAGGTGCTGGCGTTGACCGTCCTGATCGCCGTCGCGGCGATGGCCGGGACGGTCTGGCTGTGGCCGAGACTGTCGAAGCGCAGCTGGCAGGCGGTCCTCGGCCGGATCGGCGCGCTGCTCGCCACCCAGCTGACGGTACTCGCCGCGCTCGGCCTGGTGGCCAACAACTACTTCGCGTTCTACAGCAGTTGGGACGACCTGCTGGGCACCGGCGACAGCGGACCGGTGGTCATCCAGAACAAGGTGGACGCCTCCGGCCGGCTGCGCGTCGAGACCATCGGCCACGCCGAGGTGCAGGGCGGCGGAGCGCTCGGCCGTGACCCCGGGAAGTCCGGCGAGATCCGCGAGGTCCGGATCGACGGCGCCACCACCCGGCTCTCCACCGAGGGCTACGTCTACCTGCCACCGCAGTACTTCCAGCCGGAGTACGCGCAGAAGCAGTTCCCGGTGCTGATCGTCAGCACCGGCTTCCCGGGCCTCGCGAAGAACCTCGTCACCCGGCTCAACTACCCGGGCGCGGCGCTCAAGCTGCTCCAGGAGGGCCGCATGCAGCCGACCGTGATGGTGCTGGTGCGCCCCTCGCCGGCGCTGCCGCAGGACACCGAGTGCGAGGACATCCCGGGCGGCGCGCAGTCCGAGACCTACTTCACCAAGGACGTGCCCTCGGCGGTCCAGGCGAGCTTCCGGGTGGCGGCCGACCCGCAGGCCTGGGCGTTCATGGGCAACTCGACCGGCGGCTACTGCGCCCTCAAGCTGGCGATGCGCCACCCCGAGGTCTTCCCGACCGCCGTCTCGCTCTCCGGCTACTACCGGGCCGCCGAGGACCCGACCACCGGTGACCTCTTCAAGGGCAGCGCCCAGCGGCGCGACGAGGCCGACCTCATGTGGCGGCTCAAGAACCTCCCGCAGCCGAAGATCGCGGTGCTGCTGGCCGGCACCAAGGAGGGCGACGGCGACTACCGGCGCGAGACCGAGGCGTTCGTGGCCGCCGCGCACAGCCCGATGAAGGTCTCCTACAGCATGCTGGAGACCGGTGGCCACAACTTCGAGACCTGGAGCAGGCTGCTCCCGTCCTCACTGGAGTGGATCTCCCAGCACCTGTCCGTCCCGGCCACCGGCCAGTCGGCCTGACCGGCCTGGGCCGGTCCCGGTACCGGCCCAGGACTGGCAAGGAAGCACCTCGGAGGCACCGCGGGACCGCCGCGGGACCGCCGGGGGACCGGAACCGAACCGGTCCCGGCACACGGCCGAGGGCTCAGGCCACCTGCTCCAGCGTGCCGGTGTGCAGCTCGCCGACCCGGCCGCCCTCGCCCTCGTAGGTCCAGAACGCGCGGACCGTCATCCGGGCCAGGTCCATGACGTGGCTGACGGTGATGCCGCTCACCTCGGTCCAGCTCACGAAGTACAGCTGCGGGCCGACCTCGGCGACGTGCAGGGTCACGTCCTCCCACTGGCCCGCCGACTCGCCGAGCCCCTCCCAGCGCAGCCGCTTGCCGTCGGCCGAGTAGGCGTTGCGGAAGGCCGCGCCGTTGTCGACCCGGAACAGGTAGGTGCGGCCGGCGAAGGCGGGCAGGGACGCGGTCATGGTGGGGCGGATCTCCTTGTCGGGCGGCGCGGACGGAGCTCCAACCTATCCGACCACCCCGCCCCCGCGGCGCACTTTCCCCGCCGGACCCGCCACGCCGGACACCCCCGCGGCCCCGTTCCCCCGGCCGGCCCGGCGCCCGCCGGGGCGTGCGGCGGATCAACTGATCCATCCCGCCCGACCGTTGACCGACAGTTGTCCGTCCGTGGGCGAAGCGGTGCGAGTCGCGCGACGGCTGCCACGGCCCGCCCGGCCCGCCCGGCCCACCGGGGCCTCCGAGCAGTCGCAGGGCCGTCGCAGGGCCGTCAGGGCGCCAGGACCTGCCCGAGCCGGGTCGCGATCCCCTGCATCACCGGCACCAGGGGCGCCGCCCCGGCCTGCTCCTCCAGGGCCCGGACGCGGGCCTCGGGGCCGGAGACCGACAGCGCCGTCGGGGTGGGCGCGCCCGGGACGGCGAGCGCGATGCAGCGCACCCCGATCTCCTGCTCCTGGTCGTCGACGACGTAGCCGCGCTCGCGCGCCTCGGCGAGCTGGCGCATCAGCTCCCGCGGGTCGGTCACCGTGTGCGGGGTGAGCGCGGGCAGCGGGTCGGGGCCGAGGACGGCGCGCGCCTCCTCCTCCGGCAGCTGCGCCAGCAACGCCTTGCCGACGCCGGTGCAGTGCGGCTGCACCCGCCGGCCGACCTCGGTGAACATCCGCATCGAACGCCGTGACTGCACCTGGCCGACGTACACCACCTCGCCGCCCTCCAGCACCGCCAGGTTGGCGGTCTCGCCGGTGGCCTCCATCAGCTCCGCGAGGTAGGGGCGGGCCCAGCTGCCGAGCAGCCGGCCGGCGGTCTCGCCGAGCCGGATCAGCCGGGGGCCGAGGGTGTAGCGGCGGGCGGTGTCCTGGCGGACATAGCCCTGCTGGAGGAGGGTGCGAACGAGGCGGTGGATGGTCGGCATCGGCAGGCCGGAGGAGGTGGAGAGTTCGCTGAGCGTCGCCACGCCGCCGGAGTCGGCGAGCGCCTCCAGCAGCTGGAAGGCCCGCTCGACGGACTGTACGCCGCCGCTCGCGCGGTCCGGGGTCGTTCTCTCGATGCTGTCGGAGGTCGGGGCCACCGGCGGTTCCCTTCGCTGTGGGGGAGGAGTACGGTCCCGGCGATCCTCTCAACACACCCGTTGGAATTCTGTATCGCGGAAACTAGTCTCCACCTTACAGAATCGATCCCTCCATCGAGGAGTCCTACCGATGGCCGAAGAGCACGGATCCGCAGCCCCCGCAGCCGCTCCGGCCGTCACAGCCAGGGGTCCGCATGTCGAGCGGGCCGAGGAGGTGCTCACGTCGGAGGCGGTCGCGTTCGCGGCCGGTCTGCACCGTGCCTTCGACGGCCGGCGCCGCGAACTGCTCGCCCGCCGCCGCGAGCGTCGTGCCGAGATCGCCCGGACCGGCACCCTGGACTTCCTGGCGGAGACGGCCGCCGTGCGGGCCGGGGACTGTCGGGTCGCCGAGGCGCCGAGGGCGCTGCGGGACCGGCGGGTGGAGATCGCCGGTCCCACGGACCGGAAGACGGTGATCAACGCCCTCAACTCCGGTGCCCGGGTGTGGCTCGCCGACTTCGAGGACGCCACCTCCCCGACCTGGGAGTCACCCACCCGGACCTGGTCCCGGTCGCCCATGCCTGCTTCGACGCCGTTCTCGGCGAGCGTCCGCACCAGAAGGACAATGCCGGGCCGGCCGGAGCGGTCACCGCCGGGCAGCTGCTCGACGTCGCGGGGCCCGGCGGAAGCTGCACCCGCGCCGGGCTGCACAACGCCGTCCAGGTCGGTGTGCGCTACGTCGAGGCCTGGCTGCGCGGTCTCGGCGCGGTCGCGATCTTCCACATGATGGAGGACGCGGCCACCGCCGAGATCTCCCGCTCGCAGGTCTGGCAGTGGGTGCGCAACGACGTCGTCCTCGCCGACACCGGGGAGAAGGTGACCGCCGAACTGGTCCGCCGACTGGTCGCCGAGGAGCTGACCTCGCTGTGGGCCGAACTCGGGGACCGGGCCTACGCCGCCGGGCGCTGGGAGGAGGCCGCGCGGCTCTTCGAACAGGTCGCCCTGGGCGAGGAGTTCGAGGACTTCCTGACCGTGCCCGCGCTGCCGCTGCTGGGTTGACCAGCCCGGGCGCGCGCCGGACGGCGCTGCGGGACCGGCGGTATCTGCGGTCACCGCGCTGCACGCCGTCCTGGAGCTTCAATTTGCCGTGCTGACGGTGGGGTTGCCGCTGTGGACCGTGCTCGGCACCGAGGCTCCGGCGGTGACGGTGGCGGCGGTGAACGTGGTCAACTGCCCGCTGGTGGCGCTGTTCCGGGTACGGGCGAGCCGGGGCGTCACGGACGTCCCTCGGCGGCGCGGGCCTGTGCACGCGGGGCGCTGCTGCTGGCGGCCGGCTGCCTGGGGTGGGCGCGCACGTGATCGGGCCGCTGGTGGCCACACTCACGGCGGTGGATCACGGGGCGGTCGGCTGGGTGGTGCTGGCGGGCCTGTTCGCCCGTCAGTTCCTGCGCGCGGCGAGATCCCTGGCGGCGCGGGCGCAGGCCCGCGCGATCCGGTCCTCGTCCACCGTGGTCAGATGCCCCCGTTCGACGACGGACTTGCCGTCGACCAGCAGCAGCGCCAGCGGCGGCAGCGCGCCGAGGGCGAGCGCGGCGACCGGGTCGGCGATCGAGGAGTGCATCAGGCCGTCGACCTTCCACAGCGCGAGGTCGGCGAGCTTGCCGGCCTCGATCGAGCCGATCTCCTCCTGCCGTCCGAGCACCCGGGCGCCGCCCATGGTGCCCAGCCGCAGCACCCGGCGGGCGGTGAGCGCCCGCGGCGAGCCGTGCAGGCGGTTGATCAGCAGGGCGTTGCGCAGTTCGGTGCCCAGTTCGCCGGACTCGTTGGAGGCGGTGCCGTCGACGCCGAGGCCGACCGGGACGCCGGCCGCCAGCATGGCGGGCACCCGCGCCATCCCGGCGGCCAGCCGGGCGTTGGAGGACGGGCAGTGCGCCACGCCGGTCCCGGTCTCGGCGAACTTGGCGATGTCGGCGTCGTTCATGTGGACGCCGTGTGCCATCCAGACGTCCTCGCCGAGCCAGCCGACCGACTCGAAGTAGTCGGTGGGGCCCATGCCGAACAGCTCCCGGCAGAAGGCCTCCTCCTGGGCCGTCTCGGAGCCGTGGGTGTGTAGCCGAACGCCCTTGCGGCGGGCGAGTTCGGCAGACTCCCGCATCAGCCGGGTGGAGGCCGAGAACGGGGAGCAGGGGGCGAGGGCGATCCGCAGCATCGAGTCGGGGGAGGCGTCGTGGTGGCGGTCGACGGCCTCCTCGGAGGCGGCGAGGATGGCGTCGAGCTCCTCGACGGCGTGGTCCGGGGGCAGGCCGCCGTCCCTCTCGCCGCGGTCCATCGAACCGCGCAGCGCGGTGAAGCGCAGGCCGAGTTCGCGGACGGCCTCGATCTCGGCGCCGAGGATGTCGCCGCCCTGCCGGGGGAAGACGTAGTGGTGGTCGGCGGCGGTGGTGCAGCCGGACTTGAGCAGCGCGGCGGCGGAGCCCTGGGCGGCGGCGTGCACCAACCGGTCGTCGATCCGGGCCCAGGTCGGGTAGAGGGCGACCAGCCAGTCGAAGAGGTTGGCGTCCTGGGCGAGGCCGCGGGTGATCCACTGGTAGAAGTGGTGGTGGGTGTTGACCAGGCCGGGGGTGAGGAGGTGGCCCTCGGCGTCGATCCGGCGCGCCACGCCGTCCGGCCGGGCCGGGGCGGGGCCGTCGCCGACCGACTCGATCCGGTTGCCGCGGACGACCACGTGTCCGCGGGAGTGCTCGGTGTCGTGGGCGTCGACGGTGGCGATCGCCGCGTTCTCGATGACGATCCGTCGGCCGGCGGGCGGGTGCTGGACTGCCATGGTGACTCCAGAGGGAGGCCGGGCGGGCACGGGGCGTCCGCGGGTCAGGCGACCGGGATGACCGGGACGACGCCCTCGCGGTGCACGGTGCCCTCGATGAGGCCGTACATGCGGTCGGCGGCGTAGTAGACCTCGTTGTCGTTGTCGAGGCCGAACGGCTTCAGGTCAACCAGGAAGTGGTGCCTGTTGGGGAGTTCGAGGCGGATCTCGTCGACCTCGGCGCGGTGGTCGAGGACACGGGTGCCCATGGCGTGCAGGGTCTGCTGCAGCGAGTAGGAGTAGGTGCCGGCGAAGGCCTCCAGCAGGTGCCGTCTCACCTGGGCGTAACAGTCGTCCCACGGGGGCTGGGACTCGCCGCCCTGACCGGTGAAGCCGTACTTCCAGCGGGCGGTGATCCGGGTGGCGAGGATCCGGTCGTACGCCTCCTGGAGGGTGGTGTACCCGTCCTTGAGGTAGCCCCGGAACTCGGAGTCGGTGGAGTTCAGCACGACCAGGTCCTTGAGGCCGGTGACCACCTGGACGGAGCGGCCGTCGTAGACGATCTCGCTGGTGCGGACCTCCTGGCCGGTGCGGACGAAGGAGTGGTCGTGGCCTTCGTGGCCTTTGTGACCGGCTTGCTCGGGGCCGGAGCCGGAGCCGGGGCCGGGGATCCGTTCCCAGACGTACTCCTCGATCCGGATCCGGGCCCGGTGGACGACGCCGCGTTCGATGTCCTCCACGAAGTGCCGGGCCAGCAGGATGCCGAAGGCCTCGGCGGATCCGATGCCGTACTGCTTGGCGAAGGCGTAGACGGTGTTCTTGGCGGAGTCGGTGGGCAGACAGTTGGCGTTGGACCCGGTGCGGTGGACGTCCTCGAACTCGCCGGAGAGGGAGATCGAGACGTTCAGGTCCTTGATCTCGTGGCGGCCGGAGCCCCGCTGGACGCGGACGATGCGGTTCTCCGCCTTGCCGTACTGGTTCTGACCGAGCACGTGGGCCATGACCCGGTTCCCCTGTCAATCGATCGGTCTAGCTTCCGCGGTAGACCGAGTAGCCGAACGGGTTCAGCAGCAGTGGCACGTGGTAGTGGTGCTGTGCGGGAGCGACCGTGAAGACGATCGAGACCTCGGGGAAGAACGGCGGGTCCTCGGTGGTCCGCGCGAAGTACGCGGCGGTGTCGAAGACCAGCCGGACGACCGAGCCCGCCTCGACGGACGGCAGACCCGCGGTCCGGCCGTCGGCGTCCGTGGCGGACGTGCCGAGCACCGTCCAGCCGCCCTCGGTGCGCAGTGCGAGCTCGACCGGGACGCCCCGGGCCGGGCGGCCGAGGCTGGTGTCGAGCACGTGGGTGGAGATGCCGGTCATGGGGGACGTGGCCTAACTGGTGGCAGCGGTACGTCGGAGATGATGGAGCGTCAGTCGCCGTCGAGCAGACGGGTGATACGGATGTCGTTGATCTTCCGCAGCTCACCCCGGGCGATCTCCGTCTCGGTGGCGGGTTCGTTGGGGTGGCGCTCGCGCAGGGCGGCGAGCATGGCGGCCGAGGTGCGGCCGGTCGCGCAGATCAGGAACACGTGGCCGAACTTGGCCTCGTACGCGGCGTTCGCCCGGCGCAGCTCGTCGAGCAGGGCCTCGTCGGCCCCGCGGACCGCGGCCTGCTCCCGCCGGGAGGCGTCATGGCCCGGCTCCGGTGCGCCGATCCGGGGGTGGCCGGTCATCGCCTCGTGCAGATCGGCGATGGAGAGGGCCGCCATCGCCTCGGCGTTGGCGTCCAGCAGGGCCCGGCGGTCCCGCCAGGGGCGGGCCGCCGCGACGGCGTCGGCCCAGGCGGGGCTGGCGCAGACGTCCAGCAGGATCCTCCGCAGTTCGCCGGCGTCGGTGGCCGCCAGGGAGTCAAACGTGAGGGGACGGTCGGTCACGGATGGACCTCCGGGGAGTGGTGCCACCCGCACAAGCTAGATCCGGGGGATCGGGTCGTCAACACTCTGTTGAACAGTTGGTGGTGCGTGTCGCGGCGCGCACCCGTTCGCGGCGACGTGCGGACCGGATCGGCTCCGGGTCAGCCCGATTTCGAACTGTCCTGGCGGTTGAGGTAGTTGTAGACGGTGAAGCGGCTGACACCGAGCGCGGTGGCGACCGTTTCCACGCCGTGGCGGACGGTGAACGCGCCGTGCTCCTCCAACTGGGCGACCACGCGCTGCTTCTCCGCACGGTCCAGTTCGGCCAGCGGCCGGCCGTCGAACCGGCGGGTCATCTCGGCCAGCAGGCGGTCCAGTGCGTTGCTGAGGTGCGGAAGCCGGACGGCCAGCGCCCGCTCGCCCTCCCACTCCAGGACGATGTCCTCGGGCTTCGCCTCGCCCAGCGGGACGGGCGTCGCGCCGACCGCGTCCAGCAGCGGCTTGAGTGCTGCGGCAAGCGGGTGTTGCGGCTGCTCGGTCACGGCTTGCCGCCGGAGGCCGCGTCGTCGTCGGGCCGGCGGCCGTCGGGCCGGCCGAGGACGCTGACCTGGAGCGAGATCCGGGTCGCGCCGGCGTCCAGGCTCTCCCGGAGCAGCGCGGTCACGGCGGCCAGGACCTGCTCGGCCCCGCCCTCGGCGCCGGTGCCGAACGGGCCGACCGAGACGGCCAGTCCGGCCTCGTCGACCGCCCGGCGGGCCGCCACGGCGTGTGGCGGGAACGTGTCCAGTTGGAACGGTTCTGTTGTGAACTCCACCATCAATCGCACCCGCTCACTCTAGCGATCACGGGCCGGGGCGGTGCTTCGCTTCACGGGGGCTCGGGCGTTGGGCGGCCCGGAGGGCACGCGGTGACAGCTGACAGAATCTGTTATCTGTTATCTGAAATCTGTCAGCCGTCAGCCGTCAGCCGCCCCAAGGCGTCGACCGGGGCTGCCGGGGCTCATGCTTGGTGAACCATCGCCGGACCGGTTCGGAAGTGAGGCCCACACCATGCCCGCCACCCCCCATCAGGGCCATGTGGTCGTCGCTCCCGACAAGTTCAAGGGAACCCTGGAGGGCGCCGAGGCGGCCGCCCGGATCGCCGCCGGCATCCGTCGCGCGGTGCCCGGTACCGAGGTGCGCGAACTGCCCGTCGCCGATGGCGGCGAGGGCACCCTGGCCGCCGCTCTCGCGGCCGGCTTCGCCCGGGTCCCCGTCGAGGTGGCCGGCCCGACCGGCCTGCCGGTGGACGCCGCGCTCGCCGTCCGTGGTACCACCGCCGTCGTCGAACTCGCCCAGGCCGCGGGCCTGGCCCGGCTCCCCGGCGGCCGGACCGCCCCGCTGACGGCCGGCTCCTACGGGGTCGGCCAGCTGATCGCCCGGGTCGTCGGTGATGGGGCCCGGCGGGTCGTGCTCGGTCTCGGCGGCAGCGCGAGCACCGACGGCGGGGCCGGTCTGCTCCAGGCGCTGGGCGTCTCCCTGCTGGACGCCGACGGCGCCGAACTTCCGTCCGGAGGCGCCGCGTTGCGCCGGTTGGCGCGAATCGACCCCGGCCCGCTGGCCCGCACCCTGGCGGGCGTCGAGGTCGTCGTGGCCTGCGACGTCGACAATCCGCTGCTCGGCCCGCGCGGCGCCGCGGCCGTCTACGGACCGCAGAAGGGCGCGAGCCGCGAGGACCTGGTGGTGCTGGAGGACGGCCTGACCCGGTTCGCCGAGGTGGTCGGCACCACGGTCGGCCGGGACGTCCGCGACGCCCCCGGTGCCGGCGCCGCGGGCGGGGTCGGATTCGCCGCGCTGGCCCTGCTCGGCGCCACCGTGCGACCCGGCATCGAGTTCCTGCTCGACCTGCTCGGTTTCGACGAGGCGGTGCGCGGGGCGCGCCTCGTCGTCACCGGCGAGGGCTGCCTGGACGCGCAGACGCTCCACGGCAAGGCCCCCGCCGGAGTCGCGGCGGCAGCGGCCAGGGCAGGGGTGCCGGTGGCCGCCGTGGCGGGGCGGGTGGAGCTGTCCGAGCGCGAGTGGCGGGCGGCCGGCTTCGTCGCCGTCTACGCGCTGAGCGAGATGGGTGACGGCCCCGCCGACAGCCTGACCAGGGCCGGGGAGCTGGCCGAGGTCGCGGGGGAGCGACTGGCGGCGGCCCTGCTGCTGCGCGCCTAGCTCGGCGTTCGACATCCGGGCCCGCCGACCTGGGCCGTCGGTCCGAATGGGAGGATCTGGCCGACCGTTCTGGCGCGAGGGGACACCACAGTGGACGACCGACCGAATCACGACCACTCCGCATGGGAGGAGGTCGTGCTAGCGGCTCGCGAACGCGCCCGCACTCGGCAGGCCGTCATGATCGAACGCTTCGGACTGTCGGGTGACGTGCGGTACGAGTGGTCGATGGATGACGCACGGATCACGTGGTCGCGCGCCGGCAAGGTCTTCCTCGCCGGCCGGCTCACGGTGATCGGCAGCGTCAGCATCCCCCGGCAGTCGTGGCTGTGGTCGTGGGCGAACGAGTCGCTTCCGCCGGCGGCCCTGGGGGAGATCGAGCGGGTTCGGCGGTTCGGGGAGGAGAACGGTCACCCCGTCCTGCCGTGGCCCGGCTTCGACTACCACCCCGAACTCGTCGCCGAGGCCCGGATGGTCGCGGCATCCGTACTCGACGCGGAAGGGCTGTGGGCGGATTCCACCGACGACGTGCAACTCCACTTCCTGGTCCATGACTTGGATCCCGTCGCCGGATGACGGCACTGAAGTCGCGGAACCGCCGCCCGGTCCATTGACGGTCTGCCGAAGGCGGGCCTAGGCTCCGGGCCGTCCTTCGATCCACCCGCCCTCGTCCAGGCTTCGGAGGTCCCCGTGCCCCTGGGTGAAACCGTGGTGATCCGCTCCCGTCGGGTGGTCCTGCCGGACGGCGAACGCCCTGCGGACGTGCTGGTCCGCGACGGGAGGATCGCGCGGATCGCCGCACACGGCTCCGTCCCGGCCGATGGCGCCCCGACGGCCGACCTGGGCGGGACCGCCCTGCTGCCCGGCCTGGTCGACACCCACGTGCACGTCAACGAGCCCGGTCGCACCGAGTGGGAGGGCTTCGCCACCGCCACCCGGGCCGCCGCGGCCGGCGGCGTCACCACGCTCGTCGACATGCCGCTCAACGCGGTTCCCCCCACCACCACGACCGCCGGCCTGGTGGCCAAGCGGAAGGCCGCCGAGGGTCGGGCCTGGGTGGACCTCGGCTTCTGGGGCGGGGCCGTCCCCGGCAATCTGGCCGATCTCGAACCCCTGCACCGCGCGGGCGTGTTCGGCTTCAAGTCCTTCCTCGCGCCGAGCGGCGTCGAGGAGTTCCTGCACCTGGACGCGGCCGGACTGGAGGCCGCGCTCGCCGAGCAGGCCCGGCTCGGCGCGCTGGCGGTCGTCCACGCCGAGGACCCGGCCGTGCTGG
The DNA here is from genome assembly GCF_042800875.1 of Kitasatospora sp. NPDC057595. Taxonomy (NCBI): domain Bacteria; kingdom Bacillati; phylum Actinomycetota; class Actinomycetes; order Kitasatosporales; family Streptomycetaceae; genus Kitasatospora; species Kitasatospora sp. NPDC057595. The sequence continues at coordinate 221,872 of NZ_JBHVGL010000008.1, forward strand.
CCGCGGCACCGTTACAACCCGGTGTCCGCTACCGGGACTTCCTCGCCTCCCGCCCCGCCGCCGCGGAGACCGCCGCCGTCGCCCGGCTGCTGGCGGCGGCCCGCCGTACCGGCGCCCGGGTGCACGTCCTGCACGTCTCCTCGGCGGCGGTGCTGCCACTGTTGCGCCGGGCCCGCGCGGAGGGCGTCGAGGTTTCCGCCGAGACCTGCCCGCACTATCTGACCCTGGCCGCCGAAGCGGTCCCGGACGGCGGCACCGCGTTCAAGTGCTGCCCGCCGATCCGCGACGAGGCCAACCGCGAGGCGCTCTGGGCGGCTCTGGCGGCGGGGGAGCTCGCCGCGGTGGTGTCCGACCACTCGCCGTCCACGCCCGGCCTCAAGTTACTTCCCGCGCACGGCGGCAGCGGGGACTTCGCGGCGGCCTGGGGCGGCATCGCCTCGCTCCAACTGGGCCTGCGGGCCGTCTGGACCGAGGCCCGGCGGCGCGGCCACACCCTCGCCGACGTGGTCCGCTGGATGTCCGCAGGACCGGCCCGGCTGGCCGGCCTCGACGGGCGGAAGGGCGCCATAGCGGTCGGGCACGACGCCGATCTGGTCGCCTTCGACCCGGACGGAGAGTTCGCGGTCCGTGCCGCCGAGTTGCACCACCGCCACCCGGTGACCCCGTACGCGGGCCGCACGCTCGCCGGTGCCGTGCGCACCACCTGGCTGCGCGGCCGCGTGGTGGACGTCGCCGGCGAGCCCTTCGGCGTCCAGCTCCAACGCCCCGGTTCCGCCCCGGTCCCGTGCGGGTGACCGCGACCGTGGCCGGGGCGAGTCGGCTCGGGTGCTGTCGGCGACGATCGTCCGCACCGGCTGGGGTGGCGGTCATGGGCCACCTGCGGTCGGCTTCTGCGGCGGGCGCCTGGAGGTTGCCTGGTCCGGCAGGCACTTGACGGCCTTCCCGTACAACACCGGGCTGTCGGTCAGCTTCCGGCCCGGCGGCCCGGCGGTCGACGGGCGATAGGGCGTCGGCGCGATCTGGGACACGGTGGCGTTCTACGAGTGGCCGGGCGGCGCTCCGGCGGGTCGGGCTTCGGCTTCCGCGACCTCGCGGGTTCGGACGCCCGGACCGGTACGGGCGGCAACGACCCGGTGGTGCCGCGCTGCTGATCACCCGTGACCGCAAGGGGGTACGAGGGGGCGCGGTGGGGCATATGCCAGTCAAGTGTTCCACCGGGCCTGCCCGAATATCCCGCGAGGAGGCGATGGCGGCGTCCGCCGGTCGATAGGCTGGACCCTACCCGCCGGTCACGCCGCGGGGGGACATCGGAAGGGGACGACATGTCGACACCAGCCCCGGGCCGTCACGCCGTACCGGAGCAGGGCGTGCCCGGTTCGTTCGCCTCCCTGCAGCACGCCCTCAGACTGTTGGAGGCGGTCGACCGGCACCCCGGCGGTGCCACCCTGGTCACCCTGGCGAGGGAGACGTCCCTGGGTCTGCCGACGGTTCGCCGGCTCGCGGAGATCCTGGAGATCGAGGGCTACCTGGCCTGCCAGGACGGCGGTTGGGTGCTCGGCGGGACGTTCGCCCTTCTCGGCCAGCACAACCGGGAGCAGTTGGTCCGCGCCCGGCTGGACAGCAAACTCGCGGAGCTGCGGGACGAGTTGGGTGCCGCAGTGTACTTCAGTCGGTACCACGAGGGGGAGTTGTCGGTCGAGGCGGTCTCGGCGTCGGACGGCGCACCGGCGGTGCAGGAGTGGGTGGACTTCCGTGCCACCGCGCACGCGAGCGCGATCGGCAAGTGTCTGCTCAGCCAGCTCGACCACGACGCGCGCCGCGACCACCTGTCCCGCCACCCGGTGGCCCGGCTCACCTCGCGGACGGTCACCGACGCCGACCAGCTGATGCACCGGCTGGAGCGCCAGCCGGCCACCGTGCCGGTGCTGGACATTCAGGAGTACGCCCTCGGCACGGTCTGCGCGGCCGTGCCGGTGACCGCCGGCAGCACGGTCGGCTGCCTCGCCACCTCGATGCCGGTGGACAACGTGCACCGGCTGAAGGCGGCGGCCGAACTGCTCGCCGCCCGCGCCGCGCCGCTGATGCTCGCGATGGCGGTCTGACCGGACCGCGTGCCCAGGGACCCCGCTCCGGCGGGGTCCTCGTGTTTCCGGGGGGTCGGTTCGCCGGGCGGCCGGGTGAGGCTCCGTGTTGGGCGGAACTTATTAGACTCGATGTCGATAAGGCGCGCCGAAACCCTTGTGGCGATGGCTACCCGCGAGTACGTTGTGCCGGGTCGAGCCGCCACCCGCAGGTCAGGAGGGCCCTCCCATGCCCAGCCCCACCCCCGTCCCGGCCCTCGCCGCACCCGCCGCCCGGGTGCACGAGGGCCTCGTCCTGGAACCGCGCGACGTCCGCTTCGACTGGGCCGGTCTGCCGTTGCACTGGATCCCCGACGAGCCGATGGCCACCCACGTCATCAACGTCCTGCACCTGCTCCTGCCCGAGGGTGAGCGCTGGTTCGTCAAGGTCTTCAAGGAAGCCCTGCCGATGGTCCGCGACGAGCAACTGCGGGACGAGGTCCTGGGGTTCATCGGCCAGGAGGCCATCCATGCCGAGGCGCACCAGGAGGTCCTCGACCACCTGCTCGGCCAGGGCCTCGACCCGCGCCCCTATGTGCGCCAGATCGCCTGGCTGTTCCAGCGGGTGCTCGGCGACAAGCCCGGCCTGTCCGCCGCGCGGCAGCGCGAGAACCTCATCGAGCGGGTCGCCTTTGTCGCGGCGATCGAGCACTTCACCGCCTTCCTCGGCAACTGGGCGCTCAACTCGCCGGGCCTGGACCGCGCCAAGGCCGACCCGACCATGCTCGACCTGCTGCGCTGGCACGGCGCCGAGGAGGTCGAGCACCGCAGCGTGGCCTTCGACCTGATGGTCCACCTCGACCCGGGCTACGCGCGCCGGATCCGCGGCATGCTCGTCTCCGGGCCGCTGCTGGTCCACCTCTGGGTGCGCGGTGCCCGCTTCCTGCTCGCCGCCGACCCCACCCTCGACGGCCGGCTCAAGCCCACCTGGCGAGAGGCCGGCCGGATCGCCAGGCGCGGCCTGCTGCCCGACCCGGTCCGGTCGCTCCGCTCCGGCCTGCGCTACCTGCGCCCCGGCTACCACCCCACCCAGGAGGGCTCCTCCAGTCAGGCCCTCGGCTACCTCGCGACCTCCCCGGCCGCCCGAGCCGCCGCCGGCCGCTGAGCGCCGGAGCCGACGGTCGAGCTCCGACGGAGAACGGCTGACGACTGACGGATAACAGCTGACAGCTGACAGATAACAGCTGACGTTATCTGTCAGCTGAAATCTGTCAGCTGTCAGTCGTCAGCCGTCAACTGTCAGGCCCCCAAGCCCCAGCCCCCACCCCCAGCCCCAGGACCCGAGCCCGTACCACCCGAGCCCCCAAGGACCCCGCCGGATGGACCTGCGCACCCCGCCCCCCGACCTCTACGGCCGTCCCCGGGCCGACACCTTCTTCCGCTTCCTCACCGCGTTCGGCGACCGCTACAGCCCCGCCCTCGGCGGCCCGCTCCTGCGCCGCAACCCCCGACGCCCCCTCGGCCGCCCGGCCCCGGCGCTCCACCTGGTCGTCACCGCCCGCCGGGCCGTCGCTGCCGACGCCGTCGAGCTGACCCTCGCCGACCCCTCCGGCGGCCTCCTCCCGGCCTGGCAGCCCGGCGCCCACCTGGGCCTCACGCTCCCCTCCGGCCGCCAGCGCCACTACTCGCTCTGCGGCGACCCCGCCGACCGCTCCGCCTACCGGATCGCCGTGCGCCGCCTGCCCGACGGCGGCGGCGGCTCCGTCGAGATCCACGACAGCGTGCACCCCGGCACCCGGCTCACCGCCCGCCGCCCGCGCAACGGCTTCGCCTTCTGCGCCGAGCCGGCCGTGCTGCTGCTGGCTGGCGGCATCGGCGTCACCCCGCTGCTCCCGATGGCCCGCGAGGCCCAGCGGCACGGCCTGGAGTGGCAGTTGGTCCACACCGGCCGCAGTGCCGACACCCTCCCGTTCGCCGCCGACCTGCGCGCCCTCGACCCCCGCCGGGTCCACCTGCGCACCGACGAGGAACACGGCGCCCCGCCCACCGGCGCGGAACTGCTCTCCCACGCGCCGCGCGGCGCCGCCGTCTACTGCTGCGGCCCGGCCCCGATGCTCGCCGCCGTGCAGCAGGCCCTCGACGCCTCGCCCGCAGCCTCCCTGCACTTCGAACGCTTCGGCGCCGCCCCGGTCATCGGCGGCGAGCCGTTCACCGTCCGCCTCGGCACCGACGGCCCCGAGCTTGCCGTCCCCGCCGACCGTTCCGCCCTGGACGTGCTCCGCGAGGTCCGCCCCGACCTCGCCTACTCCTGCAAGCAGGGCTTCTGCGGCACCTGCGAGGTCCGCCTGCTGGCCGGCACCCCCGACCACCGCGACCGCCGCCTCACCCCCGACCAGCGCGCCGCCGGTGCCCTGCTGCCCTGCGTCTCCCGCGCAGCCGGGGGCGAGACCCTCGTGCTCGACGTCTAGAAGGGAACCCCGCCGTGCCGCGCACCCCCGCCACCCCCGCCTTCCCGTTCACCGAGCGCGACCTCGCCCGCTTCCGCGAGACCCAGCAGCTCGCCTACGACTGCGCCGAGCAGGTCGCCACCTGGATCGAACCCGGCGTCACCGAACGCCAGGCCACCGCCGAACTGCGCCGCCGTCTGGTCGTCGCCGGGGTCCAGGACTTCTTCCACGTCCCGTTCGCCTGGTTCGGCGACCGGACGGCGTTCCGCCACTTCCACACCCCGCTGCAGTTCTTCGCCGGCAACCGCCGCCTCCAGGAAGGCATGCCGTACGTGCTGGACTGCGCGCCCGTCGTCGACGGCTACACCGCCGACATCGGCTACGGCGGCAAGGTCGGCGAGAACCGCGTCTGGGACCGCCTCGCCGCCGACCTCCGGGTCTACCGCGAGCTGATCCTCGCCGAGGTCCGCGCCCGCAGGCCGCTCGCCGAGGTGTACGCGGCCGTCGACGCGCAGATCGAGGCGCACGGCTACGACAACCGCCACCGCGTCTACCCGGGCCGGGTGATCGGCCACCAGGTCACCCGGACCACGGCCCGCGGCCCGGCCGGGGTGAACGTCCTCGGCTTCGGCGTGCGCACCCTCCAGACGCTCGGCCGCGAACTCGTCAGCGAGCGCCTGCACGGCCGTTCGCCGCTCTGGGCGGACGGCCGCTCCTCCCGGCACGCGCCCACCCCGGGCCTGTGGGCGGTGGAGCCGCACATCGGTTTCCGCGAGGTCGGCATCAAGTTCGAGGAGCTGCTGGTGGTGATGGAGGACGACGCCTACTGGCTCGACGACGACCTCCCGCACGTCCGCCGCTGGAATACTGCCCCCACCGCGACCGGGACCGGACCGACCGGGACCACCGGCCCGACCGGCACCGGAACGATCGCGACCGACCCGGCCGGGACCGGCCCGACCGGCACCGACCCGACCGAGCCCACCGCCGCCCCCGAGGGAGCCGTCCGATGAGCACGCCCACCCGCCGCCGCACGGTCCACTCCGGAGGCCTGCCGCTCGCCGTCCACGAGCAGGGCGACCCGGCCGCGCCCACCGTCCTGCTGGTCCACGGCTACCCCGACACCCACGCCGTCTGGGACGACGTCGCCGCCGACCTCGCCCGCGACCACCACGTGGTCCGCTACGACGTGCGCGGCGCCGGCGCCTCCGGCGTCCCCGCCGACCGGGCCGGCTACCGCCTCGAACAGCTGGCCGCCGACCTGTTCGCCGTCGCCGACGCCGTCAGCCCCGACCGCCCGGTGCACCTCGTCGCCCACGACTGGGGCTCGCTGCAGTCCTGGGAGGCCGTCACCGCCCCCGGCGCCGAACGCCGCCTCGCCTCCTACACCACCATGTCCGGCCCCTGCCTGGACCACACGGGCTTCTGGCTGCGCGAGCGCCTGCGCCGCCCCACCCCGCGCCACCTGAGGCAACTGCTCGCCCAGGGCGCCCACTCCTGGTACATCACCGCCTTCCACCTGCCCTTCCTCGCCCCCGGCGTCTGGCGGCTCGGCCTCGCCCGCGCCTGGCCGCGGGTGCTGCGCGACCTGGAGGGCGTCACCCCGCGCCCCGGTCACCCGCAGCCCACCCTGCGGCGCGACGCGGTGCGCGGCATCGAGCTCTACCGGGCCAACATGCGCCCCACCCTGCGCAACCCGCGCGAACGCCCCACCGAGGTGCCGGTCCAGCTGATCACCCTCACCGAGGACCACTACGTCGGCGGTTGTCTCTTCGAGGGCCTGGAGCGCTGGGTGCCCAGGCTCACCCGCCGCACCCTGCGCGCCACCCACTGGTCCGCGCTGCTGGAGAAGGGAGGCACCGTGGCCGCCATGGTCCGCGAGCACGTCACCCGCACCGAGGCCGGCGACACGGCCGCGTCCACCGCGTCCACCGCACCCGCCGCGCCCACCGCCGAGGACGGCCGGCTGGTCGTCATCACCGGAGGCGGCAGTGGCATCGGCCGGGCCACCGCGCTCGCCTTCGCCGAGGAGGGAGCCCGCGTGGTGGTCTGCGACCTCGACCTCGACGCGGCCCGCCGCACCGCCGAACTCGCCGACCTGCTCGGCCCGACCGCGCACGCCTACCGCGTCGACGTCAGCGACGGCGCCGCCGTCGACGCCTTCGCCCAGCAGGTGGCCGCCGAGCACGGCGTGCCCGACGTGGTCGTCAACAACGCGGGCATCGGTCACTCCGGCACCTTCCTGGAGACCACCGAGAAGGAGTGGCAGCGGGTCCTGGACGTCAACCTCTGGGGCGTCATCCACGGCTGCCGCGCCTTCGGCACCCTGATGGCCGAACGCGACGAGGGCGGCCACATCGTCAACCTCGCCTCGGCCGCCGCCTACCTGCCGTCCAAGGCGCTCACCGCCTACGCGACCAGCAAGGCCGCCGTCTTCATGCTCTCCGACTGCCTGCGCGCCGAACTCGCCGGCCACGGCATCGGCGTCTCCACCATCTGCCCCGGCATCGTCAACACCAACATCACCCGCACCTCCACCTTCTCCGCCACCACCGCCGACGAACAGGCCGCCAAGCAGGCCCGCGCCGCCCGCCTCTACGCCCGCCGGGGCTTCCCGCCCGAGAAGGTCGCCGCCGCCGTCCTCGCCGCCGTCCGCTCCGGCAAGGCCGTCGTCCCCGTCACCCCCGAGGCCAAGGCCGCCCGCTTCCTCAGCCGCCTCGCCCCGGGCCTGCTGCGCCTCGCCGCCCGCCTCAACGTCACCTGAGCGGGGGTGACGAGCCCCGGGGCGCGGCGTGACACCGCGCGCCCCGGGGCGGCGAAGGGCGACTCACAGGTCGAAGGGCAGGATCCGGAAGGCTCTGTGCTCGGTGGTCAGGGGGCTGAGGGCCCGGAAGTCCCGTTGATCGAGCGTCAGGATCGCATCCGTCCGGAATGCCGCGGCCAGGGCGACGTTGACGGCGTCCGTCAGGTCGAGGCGGAGGCCGAGGTGTCGGGCCCGAACGGCCTGCGCCGCTTCCAGGATCTCGGCGGTGATCCCGGGCATCACCGCTCGTCCGGACCGAACCCGTCGCAGGACGTCGTTCACCGAGCCGAGTGCGGCGCCGACTCCCAGGATCCGCCGGGCGAGATGATCGAGTTCGCTCAGCAGCACGGGGGAATCGACCAGGAGGCCCGAGCGGTCCAGGACCTCGCGTGCGGCGGGGCCGGTCGGGTGGCTTTCGTCGAGGGCGGCGAGCAGGCCCGACGTGTCCGCCACCACGACGATCACGCAGCGCCCCGCTCTTGCCCGGGCGGGACGGGGGCCTGCTTCGTCCGCTCGTAGGCTGCCGCCTTGTCCGCCCAGACGTCGTCCTCGGTGGCCTCACCGATCGGCTGGTGGGTCCGGCTGAAGAACGGTTCGTCCCAGGTGCGCCTGGACATCGCCGCGAGGTGGATCCCCTCCCGGATGATCTCGGCCTCCGCTATCCCCTCCCGGGCCGCCGCCTCCTTGATCACGGCGAGATCCTCGGCTTCGACGTAGACGGTCGTGCGCTTGAGAGCCATATGCCTATGGTGCCGCTGCCATACGTCCCGGGGCTTCGGTGGATCGTGGATCACTCCAGGAATCCCGACAGGAGGTGTCGGGATTCCGGGGGAGCATCGGTGGTGACGGGTGGAGACACCACCGGCCGCGAGGAAGGGCGAGGGATGACGGAGCAGCCGCTGAAGGGCAAGGTCGCGTTGGTGGCGGGGGCCACCCGGGGGGCCGGGCGGGGGATCGCGGTGGCGCTGGGGGCCGCCGGGGCGACGGTGTACGGGACGGGGCGCAGCGCAGGCGGGCACCGGGGCGAGTACGGGCGCGCGGAGACCCTGGAGGAGACGGCCGAGCTGGTCACGGCGGCCGGCGGGCACGGCATCGCGGTGCGCGCCGACCACCTGGTGCCCGCCGACGTCGCGGCGGTGGCCGCGCGGATCGAGGCCGAGCAGGGCGGGCTGGACGTCCTGGTGAACGACATCTGGGGCGGCGAGCACCTGTTCGGGTGGGAGGAGCCGGTCTGGGAGCACGACCTGGACAAGGGGCTGCGGCTGCTGCGGCTGGCCGTCGAGACGCACGCGATCACCAGCCACCACCTGCTGCCCCTGCTGCTGCGCCGCCCCGGCGGGCTGGTGGTGGAGATGACCGACGGCACCGCCGAGTACAACGCGACCCGCTACCGGAACTCCTTCTTCTACGACGTCGCCAAGGCGGCCGTGCTGCGGATGGCCTTCGCGCTGGGGCACGAGCTGGGCCCGCGCGGGGCGACGGCGGTGGCGCTGACACCGGGGTGGATGCGTTCGGAGATGATGCTGGAGCACTTCGGCGTCACCGAGGCGACCTGGCGCGAGGCGACGGCGGCCGAGCCGCAGTTCGGCATCTCGGAGTCCCCGGCGTACGTCGGGCGCGCGGTGGTGGCGCTGGCCGCCGACCCGGGGGTGGCGCGGTTCAACGGTGGTTCGTTCTCCAGCGGCGGGCTGGCGCTGGAGTACGGCTTCACCGATCTGGACGGCAGCCGGCCGGATTCCTGGCGCTACCTGGTGGACGTGGAGGCGGCGGACGGCCCCGTCGACCCGGCCGGCTACCGCTGAGGCGGGCCGTAGCGGGCGGCGGTGCGGGCCGCGGCCTCGGCCAGCCGCCGCCGCAGCTCCGGCGGTTCGAGGACCTCGGCCTCCGGTCCGAGCCGCAGCAGTTCCTCGTAGCCGACGTCCAGCGACTCCACGGGCAGCCGGACCGTCACCCAGCCGTGCGCGTCCGGTGGTCCGGCGGTGGCCAGCGCCTCCTGGACGGCGACCGGTTCGAGCAGGTGCGGCAGCCGGTCGAGGCCGTGCGGGCTGAGCCGGACGGTCACCCGCTCGCGCAGCAGTGAGCGGGCGAACTCGGCGGCCTTGGCGTCCCAGAACGCGGCGAGGTCGAACGCCTCGTCGCGCCGGAACCGCCGGTCGGCCAGCGCTTCGGCGGCGGCCAGCCGGTCGACCCGGTAGACCCGGTGGGCGGCGGCCTCGTCGTCGTCGGGCCGGGCGACCAGGTACCAGGTGCCCGCCTTCAGCACCAGCCCGTACGGCCGCAGCACCCGCAGCCGCTCGACCGTGATCGCCTCCACAGCCGGGCCGGGCCCGGATCCGACCCCGGAACGCCGCGGGTAGCCCACCCGCAGCAGCCGCCCGCCCCACACCGCCCGCGCGACCTCGGCCAGCAGCGACGGAACGGGCGCGTCGCGGAACCACCCGGGCGCGTCCAGGTGGAACCGCCGGGCCCCGGCGGCCGGTGCCTCGCCGAGTTCGCCGGCCACCTTGAGCCGGGCGGCCAGCGCCGGATCGGCGAGGCCCATGTCCCCGAGCGGCCCGGGCAGTCCGGCCAGCAGCAGCACCTCCGCCTCGGCGCGGTCGAGGCCGGTCAGCCGGGTGCGGTAGCCGTCGAGCAGCCGGTAGCCGCCGGCCCGCCCGCGGTCGGCGTACACCGGGACGCCGGCCTCGGCCAGGGCCAGCACGTCGCGCTGCACGGTGCGCTCGGAGACCTCCAGTTCGGCGGCGAGTTCGGCGCCGGTCATGCTGCGGCGCGCCTGGAGCAGCAGGAGCAGCGAGATCGCCCGGGCGGTGCGCATCGGCGGGCCGTCCTCCCGTTCGGGGCCGGGGCGCGCGCCCGGCCGGTTCAGCACCGATCATGGATGGCCGGGGGGTGTGCGGGCCCACGCGCCCAGCACCGGACCCGAGGAGACCCGATGGCCACCGGCACCGTGCAGTCCTACCACGCGAACCACGGGTACGGTCTGATCACCCCCGACGACGACGGCCCGCCGCTGTACGTGTACTTCGACTCGATCCTGACGGCCGGCGGCGGTGACGGTGACCGGGTGCTGACCGAGGGCCAGCGGGTGGAGTACGACCCGACCGAGCAGGAGGGTCGCCGGGTCGCCGAGCGGGTCCGCCGGTCGGCCTGATCGACCCCCGTTTCTGGGAATCCGCAGGTCAAAAACCGGTGCGGCCGACGATCCGTTCCCCCGTACGATGAGGGTCCATGGAAATGACGACTGCTCTCTGGTCCTTCGCCCTCGTCGTGGGGCTGCTGACGCTCACCCCGGGGCTGGACACCGCCCTGATCCTGCGGACGTCGGCCCTGGGCCACCGGCGGCAGGCCTGGGGCGTGGTGCTGGGCATCCAGACCGGCACGCTGCTCTGGGGGACGCTCACCTCCGCCGGGGTGACGGCGCTGCTCACCGCCTCCCGGGTCGGCTACGAGGTGCTGCGCTGGGTGGGCGCCGCGTACCTGGTGTGGATGGGGATCGGGATGATCCGCGCCCGGGCCAAGGACGGTGACGGGGACGCGGACGGGGACGCGCAGGCGCAGGGGGAGGCCGAGGAGAAGGCCCCGGCGGGCGGACTGGCGTCCGGCTGGCGGCGCGGCCTGCTCACCAATCTGCTGAACCCCAAGGTGGGCGTCTTCTACGTGGCCGTGCTGCCGCAGTTCATTCCGGCGGGGGTCCCGCACTTCGCCGCCGGGGTGGCGCTGACCTGCGTGCACGTGGTGGAGGGACTGCTCTGGTCGCTGGTGCTGGTGGGCTTCGCCCGGGTGCTGCGCGGCTGGCTGCGCCGTCCGGCGGCGCGCCGGGCGATGGACCGGGTGACCGGTGTGGTGGTGGTCGGGTTCGGCGTGAAGCTCGCGGTCTCCGACTGACGCGACGGGACGCGACGGGACGCGACGGGACGGGCTCCTGCAACGGACGGGAGCCCGCGGCGCTCAGCGGCCCAGTCGCCGCAGGCCCTCGGTCAACTGCTCCGGGTCCATGCAGATGTGCATGTCGACATGGGCGTTGAACTCCAGCCAGAAGGGCTCGCAGACCGCCACCACGGCGGCCTCGTCGGGCACGTCCACGACGATGATCTGACAGCGCCGGCCGTGGCGGGGGAAGGCGTAGGCGGCCTCGGGCTTGAGGTCGGACATGATCCGGCCGAACTTCTCCGCGACGGCGCCGTCGGCGACGGCCCGGTTGGCGGTCTGGGTGTCGAGTTCGATCTCCAGCAGCACGCGCATGGCGGTGCCCCTTCCCGGGCTCGGGTGAGTCCTCGTTTCCAGCCTCCCGCCGCCGCGCGGGGCCCGCAATTCACCCGTTCGGCGGTACCGGGTTGGCCGACGCGGCGGCGGGCGGGCTGCACTGGGAGGCACCGAGCGGCGACGGACCGTCGGGCCGCCGGCAGGAACAGGAGCCGCCCCATGGCGATCATCGCGGTGCTCGACCTCCCCGGGGTGACCCTGGAGCAGTACGAGGAGGCGGTGGACCGGCTGACCGGCGGCGCCGGCCTGAACCGGCCCGAGGACTGGCCGGTGCGCGGCCTGCTGCTGCACGCGGCCGGTCCGACGGAGGACGGCGAGGGCTGGCACGTCACCGACGTCTGGGAGTCGCGGGAGGCGTACGAGCACTTCGCGGCGGTGCTGATGCCGATCCTTCGCGAGGTCGGTGTGCCGACGACCGCGCCGCTGATCTGCGAGGCCTACAACATCGTGAGCTGACGCCGCACCGCTCAGGCGGCGTGCGGCTCACCGGGGCCCTCCGCCCGGCTCTCAGCCCGGCCCTCCGCCCGACTCTCCACCCGACCCTCAGCCCGGTCCTCCGCCGGACCGCCCACCACCACCCGCCGGTCGTGGTGGATCGGCCCGTTCCCGGCGCTGAGCGGCAGGCAGCCGCCGCCCCGCCGGTGCGCGACGATCTCGGCGGCGACCGAGACGGCCGTCTCCTCGGGGGTACGGGCGCCGAGGTCGAGGCCGATGGGGGAGTGCAGCCGGGCGAGTTCGGCGTCGGTCAGCCCGGCCTCGCGCAGTTTCGCCTCCCGCTCGCGGTGGGTGCGGCGCGAGCCCATCGCCCCGACGAAGCCGAGCGGCAGCCGCAGCGCGCGCTCCAGCAGCGGGAGGTCGAACTTGGCGTCGTGGGTGAGCACGCAGAGCACCGTGCGGCCGTCCAGCCGGTCCAGCTGGGAGTCCAGGTAGCGGTGCGGCCAGTCGACGACGACCCGGTCGGCCTCGGGGAAGCGACGTTCGGTGGCGAAGACGGGCCGGGCGTCGCAGACGGTGACGTGGTAGCCGAGGAACCGGCCGATCCGCACCACCGCCGCGGCGAAGTCGATCGCGCCGAACACCAGCATCCGCGGCGCGGGCACGTAGGACTCGACGAACAGGGTGACGGTGCCCGGCCCGCGTTCGTCGCAGGGGCGCCCGTCGAGGCCGAGGACGAGCCGTCCGGTGCGACCGGCGTCGAGCAGGGCGCGCGCCTCGGTGACGGCGGCCCGCTCCAGCGTCGTCGACACCGCGGGGGCGGGCGCGAGGGCGCCGTGGTGGCCGTCGGCGGTGACGGCGAGGGTGGCGCCGAGCAGTCCGGCCGGCCCGGCGACGACCCGGGCGAGTGCCACGGGGGTGCCGGCGGCGATGAGCGCGATGCCGGTGTCCAGCGCCGGGTCCGCGCCGGGCACGACCGGCTGGACGAAGACGTCCAGGGCGCCGCCGCAGGTCAGGCCGACGGCGAAGGCGTCCTCGTCGCTGTAGCCGAACCGTTCCAGCACCGGTTCGCCGGAGGCGAGGGCGGCCCGGCACAGCTCGTAGACGGCCCCCTCGACGCAGCCGCCGGAGACGCTGCCGACGGCCTCGCCGTGCGTGTCGACGGCGAGCGCGGCGCCCGGGTCGCGCGGGGCGCTGCCGGTGATCCCGACGACGGTGGCCACGGCGAAGGAGCGGCCGGCCGCGTGCCAGGCCAGCAACTGCTCGGCGATGTCCTGCATGACGGGAGCTCCTTCGCGCTGTCGAGGGTGGGCGGACCGGGCCACCGGGGGCACCGACGCCGTACGGGAGAACGATCCCGTACGGCGGCGGGCACCCGGGCGGCCAGGTCGCACCGTCCCGGCACCGGCCGTCCTGGCGCCCACGGCCTCCCCGCGCCTGCGCCGGCCTCCCCGGAGCCCGCAGCCTCCCCGGAGCCCGCAGCCTCTCCGCGCCCGCAGCCTCTCCGCGCTTGCGCCGGCCCGGCCTACGCCGTCCCGGGCCGTTCGGTGGTCAGGTGCTCGGGCCGCACCGGGATCCGGTTCAGCGCCAGCCCGGTGGCCGCGCGCACGGCCGCCACGATCGACGGCGTGGCCGAGACGGTCGGCGCCTCGCCCACCCCGCGCAGCCCGTACGGGGCGTGCGGGTCGGGCAGTTCGAGGATCTCGACCGGGATCGGCGGGGTGTCCAGGATGGTCGGGACGAGGTAGTCGGTGAAGGAGGCGTTGCGCACCTTCCCGTCCCGCACGACGATCTCCTCCATCACCGCGAGCCCGAGCGCCTGGGTGCAGGCGCCCTGGATCTGGCCGACCACCGCGAGCGGGTTGACCGCCCGCCCGACGTCCTGGACGGCGCTCAGTTCGACCACCTTGACCAGCCCCAGTTCGACGTCCACGTCGACCACCGCGCGGTTGGCGCAGAAGGAGTACTGGACGTGGCCGAAGCCCTGCCCGGTCTGCGGGTCGAACGGGGCGGTGGGGCGGTGGCGGTGCTCGCGGGTCAGGTCGATCGCCTCGTCGCCGAGCAGGTCGGCGATGGCGGCCAGCGGCCCGGCCGACGCGGAGACGACCTTGCCGTCGGCGAGCGTGAGGTCGTCCCCGGTCCAGCCGTAGCGGCGCCGGCCCCGCTCGATCAGCTCCCGACGCACGGCCTCGGCGGCCAGCTTGACCGCGCCGCCGGTCATGTAGGTCTGCCGGGAGGCGGAGGTGGAGCCGGCCGAGCCGATCCGGGTGTCGGCGGGCTGGATGGTCACCTGCTCGACGCCCAGCTCGGTGCGGGCGATCTGCGCGTGCACGGTGACACCGCCCTGGCCGACCTCGGCCATCGCGGTGTGCACCAGGGCGACCGGCTCGCCGCCGATCACCTCCAGCCGCACCCGCGCGGTGGAGTAGTCGTCGAAGCCCTCGGAGAAGCCGACGTTCTTGATGCCGACCGAGTAGCCGACGCCTCGCACGACGCCCTCGCCGTGCGAGGTGTTGGACAGCCCGCCGGGCAGTTGCCGCAGGTCGGGGTCGCGCGTCTCCAGCGGCCGGGGCAGCGGCATCTCCTTGACCCGCCGCAGCAGTTCGGCGACCGGCGCGGGTGCGTCGATCTCCTGGCCGGTGGGCATCCGGTCGCCCTGCCGCACGGCGTTGAGCTGCCGGAACTCGACCGGGTCCATGCCCAGTTCGGCGGCCAGCCGGTCCATCTGGCTCTCGTAGCCGAACGCCGCCTGCACCGCGCCGAAGCCGCGCATCGCCCCGCAGGACGGGTTGTTGCTGTACAGCGCGAGCGCGTGCATCCGCACGTTCGGGATCACGTACGGGCCGTTGCCCAGCGAGGCCGCGTTGCCGACCACGGCGGGCGAGGTGGAGGCGTACGCGCCGCCGTCCAGCACGATCCGGGCGTCGGAGTAGACCAGCCTGCCGTCCCGGGTGGCGCCGTGCTCGTAGGTCATCCGCGCGGGGTGGCGGTGGACGTGGCCGAGGAACGACTCGTCCCGGGAGTAGACGATCTTGACCGGTCGGCCGGTGCGCAGCGCCAGCAGGCACGCGTGGATCTGCATCGAGAGGTCCTCGCGGCCGCCGAACGCCCCGCCGACGCCGGCCAGGGTGAGTCGGACCTTCTCCTCGGGCAGCCCGAGCACCGGCGCCATCTGCCGGCGGTCCGCGTGCAGCCACTGGGTGGCGACGTAGAGGTCGACGCCGCCGTCCTCGGCCGGCACCGCCAGCCCGGACTCCGGGCCGAGGAAGGCCTGGTCCTGCATGCCGACCTCGTAGCTGCCGCGGACCACCACGTCGGCCAGCGCCCGCACCTCGTCGGTGACGCCCAGGCCGTGGACCAGCCGCTGCTCGTGGCAGATGTTGCCGTGGGCGTGCGAGCGGTACTCGTGCGGCTCGTGCACATAGCCGTACGTCCGCGGGTCGAGGCACTGCTCCTCGGTGACGATCGGGGTGAGCACCTCGTAGTCGACCCTGATGTTCCGGGCCGCGCGCCGGGCGGTCTCCGGGTGGTCGGCGGCGACCAGTGCGACGGGCTCGCCGTGGTAGCGGATCCGGTCGATCGCCAGGGCCGGCTGGTCGGGGACGTCCAGCCCGTAGTACTTCTCGCCGGGGATGTCCTCGTGGGTGAGCACCGCGAACACGCCGGGCACGGCGAGCGCCCCGGAGACGTCGACGGAGCGGACGTTCGCCCGGGCGTGCGGCGAGCGCAGCGTCGTGCCCCAGAGCATCGACTCGTGCCACAGGTCGGAGGAGTACGCGAACTCGCCGCGGACCTTCAGCGTGCCGTCCGGGCGCAGCGGTGAGCCGCCGACACCGTGCGGGCTGCTCTGCCGGATGTCCTGGAGGTTCTTCTCGCCCTGCACGGTCCGCGCGCTCATCCGGTCACCGTCCCGTCTGCCGCATCGGCCGCGTCCGCCCCGGCCGCCCCGGCCCCCCGGCCCGCGCGGGTGCGGGCGGCGGCCAGCCGCACCGCGTCCATGATCTTCTCGTAGCCGGTGCACCGGCACAGGTTGCCCGACAGCGCCTCGCGGATGTCCGCGTCGCAGGGCCGCGGGTCCCGGGCCAGCAGCGCGTCGGTCTGCACCAGCAGGCCGGGTGTGCAGAAGCCGCACTGGACGGCGCCGGCGTCCAGGAACGCCTGCTGGACGACGCCCAGCCCGCCGTCCGGCGTGCCGAGGCCCTCGACGGTGCGTACCTCGCGGTCCTGGGCCTGGCCGGCCGCGACCAGGCAGGCGCAGACCGGCAGGCCGTCCAGGTAGACCGTGCAGGAGCCGCACTCGCCCTGCTCGCAGGCGTTCTTCGAGCCGGGCAGGCCGAGCCGCTCGCGCAGCACGTGGAGCAGGCTCTCGCCCTCCCACACGTCGTCGGCCTCGACCGGCCTGCCGTTGGCGGTGAACGTGACCCTCATGCCCATGCCGCGCTCCCGATCTGTTCGCGGTAGTCGTTCCAGGCCCAGGTGAGCGTGCGCCGCGCCATCACGGCGAGCGCGTGGCGCCGGTAGTCGGCGCTGCCCCGGACGTCGTCGATCGGGGCGGCGGCGGCGCCCACCAGCTCGCCGAACCGCCGCAGCTCCTCGGCGCCCGGCGGCTCGCCGCTGTCCCACCGGCCGCGCTCGGCGAGCACCTCCCGCAGGTACTCCTCGGCCTCGACGGCGCGTCGCGGGGTGGGGGCGGCCGAGCCGAGGCCGGTGCCGATGGTGCGGGTGCGCGGATGCAGCGCGAGGCCGAACGCGCAGACCGCGATCACCATCGCGTTGCGGGTGCCGACCTTGGAGAACTGCTGCGGGCCGTCGGCGACCGGGATCCGCACGGCGCGGATCAGCTCGTCGGGCTCCAGGGCGTTGCGCTTCACCCCGAGGTAGAAGTCGTCGATCGGGATCAGCCGGGTGCCGCGCACCGAGGCCGCCTCGACGAGCACGTCCCGTCCGGCCGCCAGCAGCGGCGGGTGCGCGTCGCCGGCCGGCGACGCGGCGCCCAGGTTGCCGCCGACGCTGCCCCGGTTGCGGATCTGCGGGGAGCCGACGGTGCGGGCGGCCAGCGCCAGGCCGGGCAGCGGCCCGGACAGCTCGCCGATGATCCGGCTGTACGGGACGGCGGCGCCGAGCCGGACCACCGCGCCGTCCCGTGACCACTCGGCGAGCTCGGCGACGCGGTTCAGGTCGAGGACCGCGGGCGGCCGGCGCAGGCCGAAGTTCAGCTCGACCATGACGTCGGTGCCGCCGGCGACGGGCAGCGCGGCCGGGTGCTCGGCCTTCGCCGCGAGCGCCCCGGCCCAGTCGGAGGGGCGAAGGAACTCCATCCGGATGCCTCCTCACGTCGTCCCGCCCCGTCCGGTCCCGGCTCGTCCCGTCCCGGCTCGTCCCGTCCAGGCCCGGCCGGGACCCGGTCGCGGGGCGTCTCCGGCACTTCGCGGCACTGTCCGGCCAGTGAACCCGGTGACCTCCGCCGGGGGCAGTCACCGATGGCATGAATCCCCGGCGGCCGCGCCCTCCGGCATCCTGTACGTTCCTCCAAGGGGCCCGTGCGCGGGACGGCGCCGCGGCCGGGCCGCTCCCGCGGTCCCACCTACGACCGTGATCCGCCCGTGATTCCCCGGCCACGGCCCGCGACCCGGGCACTACGCGGACGTCACGCCGAGCACGGATGTTCGGGCAGACTGTGACCGCGGACCGAGCGCTCGGACCACCCCCCACCCCACCCCCTTGCCCTAAGGAGCCCGCGGATGCGCGTCCGTGACCTGCTCGCCCCCGGCGCCCCGCGCCTGCGCCTGCTCGCGGCCGAGGAAGAGCTGGACCGGCAGGTCAGCGGTGTGATGACGACCGACCTGCACGACCCCGGGCGGTACCTGCACGGCGGCGAGCTGGTCCTCACCGGCATGCTCTGGCGCACCGCCCCGGCGGACTCCGAGCGCTTCGTGCGCACCCTGGCCGCCGGCGGCGCGGTCGCCCTGGCGGCCGGCGAGGCGGAGGTCGGGCCGGTGCCCGAGGACCTCGTCGAGGCCTGCCGCCGGCACCGGATGCCGCTGCTCGCCGTGCCCGACGACATCGCCTTCGGCACCGTCACCGAGTTCGTCGGCCGCCAGGTCTCCGCGGACCGGGCCGCCGACCTGGCCGCCCTGGTCGACCGGCACCGGCTGCTGGTCTCGGCGGCCGGCGGCGGGGGCCTGGACGCCGTGCTCGACCTGCTCGGCGGCGACCTCGACCTCGACTGCTGGGTGCTCGGTCCGACCGGCGCGGTGATCGCCGGCCCCGCCGACCGACTGCCCGCCGGGGACCGCGACCAGCTGGTGCGCGCCCACCTCACCGCCCGGCGCCAGCACCGCCGCCCCCCGCACCGGGTGCGCCTGGCGGCCGGCACCTACTCGCTGCTGCCCGCGCCCGCCGCCGCGCCGGCGCCGTCCACGCCGGCCCCGTCCCCGCTCGCCGACTGGGTGCTCGTGGTCGCCGGCGACGTCACCGAGTGGACCGCCAAGCGCCAGCAGCTCGCCGAGAACCTCGCCCGGCTGGTCGCCGCCGAGCGCCACCGCCGCGACGAGGGCCGCCGGCTGCGCCGCCGTCTCGCCGACGAGCTGCTCGCCCTGCTGCGGCGCGACGCCGAGCCGGCCGAGATCGGCCGCGCCCTGTTCGCGTCCTCGGCGATGACCGCCCGCGACGAGGGCCCCGGCTCCGGGGCGACGGCGGCGGCCGGCGCCTGGCTGGTGCTCAGCGCCGAGGGCACCGGCCTGCCCGAGGGCGCGGTGCGGGCCGTCCTGGAGGAGGCGCTGGACGGTGCCGCCGACCACGCTTTGGTCGCCGGCGCCGGGACCGGCGCGGTGGTGGTGATGCCCGCGCCGCAGGACGGCCCGGTGGCCGCCGAGGCGCTGCGCGAGCTGCTGGCCCCGCTGGAGGCCGGGCTCGGCGCGGAGGGCCGGATCACCCTCGGCGTCTCCGCCCCCGCCCGCGAGGCGGCCGGTCTGCGCGGCGCGCTGGAGGAGGCCCGGCACGCCGGCCGGATCGCCGCCTCCCGGGTCGGCCGGGTCCGGGTGGCCGGGCCGGAGGAGCTGGCCTCGCACGTGCTGCTGCTGGCGGCCGTGCCGGACGAGGTCCGCCGGGCCTTCCGCAGCCGGCTGCTGGACACCGTGATCGCCTACGACCTGGAGCACCAGGGGGACCTCGTCCGCACCCTGGAGGCGTTCCTGCGCTCGGACGGCTCGTGGACCAGGTGCGCCGCCCAGCTGCACGTCCACGTCAACACGCTGCGCTACCGGATCGGCCGCATCGAGGAGTTGACCGGCCGCGACCTGTCCCGTCTGGAGGACCGGGTGGACTTCTACCTGGCACTGGAACTGGCCCAGTAGGCCCGCGGCCGGTGGACGGCCGGGGCGGGAACGACGGCGGCCCCGGAGCGCGAGGACGCTTCGGGGCCGCTTCGGGGCCGCTACGTGTCGAACGCGTCGACCGGGCTACTGGACCGGGATGACGCCGGTCAGCCACTCGAAGACGCCCGGCACCATGTCCTTCCACACGTCGCTGGAGTGCGGGCCGGTGGTCTCGACCACCTGCACGGTGGTGGGCGCCTTGGCGGCGGCGGCGATCGCCTGGCCGTCCTCGTAGCCGTCGCCCTTGTTGCCGGAGACGTACAGCGAGACCTTCGGCGGCTGGGCGGAGCCCTTCAGGATGTTGACCGGGTTGTTGGCCTCGCGCAGCTTGGCGTCCTTGCCGACCAGCGAGTCCTTCTCGGTCGCCGGGTCGTTGTAGCCGGAGAGGCTGACGCCGGCCCGGTAGCGGTTCGGGTGGGCCAGCGAGAGCTTGGCGGCGCAGTGGGCCCCCGCCGAGTAGCCGGCGATGCCCCAGCGGTCGGCGGACGGGTCGGCCCGGAAGTTGTCCAGGATCATCTGCGGCACGTCCCGGGTCAGCCAGGTGTCCGCGTTGACCTTGCCCGGCACGTCGGTGCAGCCCGCGTCGGTGTGGTTGCCCAGCAGCAGGGTGCGCGGGGAGACCAGGATGAACGGCGCCACCTTGCCCTGCTGCATCAGCGGCTTCAGCTGCTCGGAGACCTTGAGCGTGCCGTACCAGGTGGAGGAGGAGCCCGGGTAGCCGGGGATCAGCTCGACCACCGGGAACTTCTTGTCCTTGAACGCCGGGTCGTTGTACTGCGGCGGCAGCCAGACCAGCACCTCGCCGTCGACGCCGGACAGCTGGCCCTTGAGGTCGGTCTTCTGGACGTCGCCCGGCACCTTCGGGTCGTCCACGCCGCGGAAGGACTGCTGGACCTTGTTGGCCGCCGGGTGGGCCGCGTCGCCCGCCGGCGCACCGCCGCCGCCGCCCGCCGGGGCCGCGCCCTGGCCGGCCGCGGCCGGCTCCTGCGGCGGGACGGAGGGCACCGCCCGCACGTGGTTGCCGGTGCCGAGCAGGTCGTCCCAGTTGCCGTAGATGAGGTTGGCGTTGTTGACCATGACGAACACCATGATCACCGCGGTGACCTGGCAGAACACCAGCATGGCGAGCCTGGACAGGACGCGCACCGGCTCGGGGCCCTTGACGCGGCCCCAGAACCACATCGCCACCGCGATGGAGATCGGCACGAGAACGACCGTGCAGATGAAGAATGGCGTACCTGTCAGTTGCATGAAGTTCTCGTATCCGGGTTCGAAGCCGCCCGGGCCCCACTCGCCCGGACCGCCACCTCAATGGCATCAGACGGCCAGAAACGGGGATCGGTTGCCGTCGGAATCTGTGCGGAACCTGAGAGGAACATCACGTTCACGCGAAGCCCCCCTTTTCGGGTCCGCCCTAGTCTGCCATCCTGACGGGCTCCACCCGGACGCCGTACTCAGCGGACTCCCAGGAATCCCCCCGCGGGGCACGATACCGTCCGGACGGATCGGCCCGCCGGGCGAGGCGGTGCGAACGCGCGTCCGCGGGGAAGCGAGACTATGGGGATGAGCACAACCCGCATGAGTCCCGTCCGCCGGCTGAGGCCCGCCGCCGCCGCGCTGGCCGTCCTGGCCCTCACGGTCGCCGTCGCCGGCTGCAGCAGCACCGGAGGCAGACGCGCCGAGGAGGCCCGCGCCAAGGCCGCGGCCGCCGCCGGCGGCGCCGTCACCACCCCCCGCTGGAAGGTCGCGATGGTGACCCACGCGGGCGCCGGCGACGCCTTCTGGGACACCGTGCGCAAGGGCGCCGAGCAGGCCGCCGCCAAGGACAACATCACCTTCCTGTACTCCAACGACGCGCAGACCCAGAACCAGGTCCAGCTCGTCCAGGCCGCCATCGACCAGAAGGTCGACGGCCTGCTGGTCACCCTCGCCAAGGGCGACGCGATGGCCGACGTGCTGGCCAAGGCCAAGGCCGCCGGCATCCCGGTGATCACCATCAACTCCGGCCAGGAGTTCTCCGCGAAGTTCGGCGCGCTCACCCACATCGGCCAGGACGAGGCCACCGCCGGCCGGGCCGCCGGCGGCGCGCTGTCCGAGCGCGGCCGCAAGAACGTGCTCTGCGTGATCCACGAGCAGGGCAACGTCGGCCAGGAGCAGCGCTGCTCCGGCGCGCAGAGCACCGCCGGCGGCGCCTTCCAGGTGCTGTACGTCGACGGCGTCAACATGCCCGACGCCCGCGCGGCGATCTCCGCCAAGCTGCAGGCCGACCCGGCGATCGACACCGTGCTGACCCTCTCCGGCCCGATGGCCGCCACCGGTCTGCAGGCGATCCAGGACGCCCGCCGCCCGGTCGAGCTCGACACCTTCGACCTGGGCACCCAGGTGGTGGCCGGCCTGAAGGCGGGCACCGTCGGCTTCGCCGTCGACCAGCAGCCCTACCTCCAGGGCTACGAGGGCGTCGACCTGATCTGGCTCTACCGCTTCAACCTCAACATGCTCGGCGGCGGCCAGCCGGTGGCCACCGGCCCGCAGATCCTCACCAAGGAGAACGCGGACGCCCTCGCCGAGTACGTCGCGAGGGGGACCAGGTGAGCAGCACCGACGTCCTGGCCGCCGAGCGCCGGGAGCGCCCGGCCGCGCTGCGCCGACTGGCCGGCCGGCCGGAACTGGGCGCGCTGATCGCCGCTGCCGCGGTCTTCCTGGTCTTCGCCGCCGTCGCCGAGCCGTTCCTGCGGGTCTCCTCGCTGGGCACCGTGCTGTACGCGGCCTCCACCATCGGGATCATGGCCGTGCCGGTGGCGCTGCTGATGATCGGCGGCGAGTTCGACCTGTCGGCCGGCGTGCTGGTCACCACCGCCGCGCTGACCTCCTCGATGGTCTCCTACCAGCTCACCGCGGTGACCTGGGTGGGCGTGCTGGTCTCGCTGGCCGTCACGCTGGCGGTCGGCCTGTTCAACGGCTGGATGCTGGCGCGCACCAAGCTGCCCAGCTTCATCGTCACCCTCGGCACCTTCCTGATGCTGACCGGCGCCAACCTCGGCGTCACCAAGCTGGTCTCCGGCACCGTCTCCACCAAGCCGATCTCCGACATGCAGGGCTTCGCCTCCTGCCGCTGGCTGTTCGCCTCCGAGGTCACCGTCGGCGGGCTGACGATCAAGGCGACCGTCTGGTGGTGGCTGGGCCTCCTGCTGGCCGGCAGCTGGGTGCTGCTGCGCACCCGCTTCGGCAACTGGATCTTCGCGGTCGGCGGGGACGCGGCCGCGGCCCGCGCGGTGGGTGTCCCGGTCGCCCGGACGAAGACCGTGCTCTACCTGTTCGTCGGCTTCGGCGCCTGGGTGCTGGGACAGCACCTGCTGTTCTCCTTCGACACCGTGCAGTCCGGCGAGGGCGTCGGCAACGAGCTGATCTACATCGTCGCGGCCGTCATCGGCGGCTGTCTGATCACCGGCGGCTACGGCTCGGTGGTCGGCTCCGCGCTGGGCGCGCTGATCTTCGGCATGGTCAGCAAGGGCATCATCTACGCCCAGTGGAACCCCGACTGGTTCAAGTTCTTCCTGGGTGCGATGCTGCTGCTGGCCGCCCTGCTGAACTCCCTGGTCAAGCGCCGCGCCGAACGGGGGCCCCGATGACCTCGCCCATCGAGCCGACCTCGCCCGTGGAGCCGACCCCGCCCGCCGAGCTGCTCGCGCTCACCGGCGTCGGCAAGACCTACGGCACCGTGCGCGCCCTGGAGGACGTCTCGCTGACCCTGCGGGCCGGTGAGATCAGCTGCGTGCTCGGCGACAACGGCGCCGGCAAGTCCACCCTCATCAAGATCATCGCCGGGCTGCACCGGCACGACGAGGGCACCTTCACGGTGGGCGGCGAGGAGGTCCGCCTGGACTCCCCGCGCCAGGCCCTGGACCGCGGCATCGCCACCGTCTACCAGGACCTCGCCGTGGTGCCGCTGATGCCGGTCTGGCGCAACTTCTTCCTCGGCTCCGAGCAGGGGTACAAGCGCTGGGGCGGGCTGCGGATCGACGCCGACGGCATGCGCGCCACCACCCGCCGGGCGCTCGCCGACATGGGCATCGACCTGCCCGACGTCGACCGCCCGATCGGCACCCTGTCCGGTGGCCAGCGCCAGTGCGTGGCCATCGCCCGCGCCGTGCACTTCGGCGCCAAGGTGCTCGTCCTGGACGAGCCGACCGCCGCGCTCGGCGTCAAGCAGTCCGGGGTGGTGCTCAAGTACGTCACCGCCGCCCGGGACGCGGGCCTCGGCGTGGTGCTGATCACCCACAACCCGCACCACGCGTACCTGGTCGGGGACCACTTCACCCTGCTCAAGCGCGGCCGGATGGCCGGCAGCCACCCCAGGGCGGAGATCGGCCTCGAACAGCTCACCACCGAGATGGCCGGCGGCTCCGACCTCGCCGAGCTCTCCCACGAGCTGTCGCGGGCCGACGTCCCCGGTCCCGGCGGCGCCGATCCGACCGCCGGCCCCGTCGACCCGACCGCCGGCCCGACCACCGATCCCGGCAAGGAGCGTCCGCAGCCGTGACCAGCTCCCACGGCGGCAACCGGCCGCCGGTCCTGCCCACCCTGCTCGGCCTCGGCCCGCGCGCGGAGCGCCGCCGCCGGGCACTGCCCGCCGGCGTGCTGCGGCTGCCGACCATCGGCGTCGACATCGGCGGCACCAAGGTCGTCGCGGGCGTGGTCGACGGCGAGGGCAAGGTGCTGGAGAAGCTGCGCACCGACACGCCCCACAAGTCCAAGAGCCCCAAGGTGGTCGAGGACGTCATCGTCGAGCTGGTGCTGGAGCTCGCCGACCGGCACGACGTGCACGCCGTCGGCATCGGCGCGGCCGGCTGGGTCGACGCCGAGCGCTCCACCGTGCTCTTCGCCCCGCACCTCAACTGGCGCGGCGAACCGCTGCGGGAGGCGCTCAGTGCCCGGCTGCGGTTCCCGGTGATCGTCGAGAACGACGCCAACGCCGCCGCCTGGGCCGAGTGGCGCTTCGGCGCCGGCCGGGGCGAGGAGCACATGGTGATGCTGACCCTCGGCACCGGCATCGGCGGCGCCGTCGTCCGCGACGGCTACGTGGACCGGGGCAAGTACGGGCTGGCCGGCGAGTTCGGGCACATGCAGGTGGTGCCCGGCGGCCACCGCTGCCCGTGCGGCAACCGCGGCTGCTGGGAGCAGTACTCCTCCGGCAACGCGTTGGTGCGCGACGCCCGCGAGCTGGTCGCCGAGGAGTCCCCGGTGGTCCAGCCGCTGCTGGCCCGGGCCGGGGGCGCCGTCGAGGGCATCACCGGCCCGCTGGTCACCGAGGCCGCCCGGGCCGGCGACCCGACCGCCACCGAGCTGCTCTACGAGGTCGGCACCTGGCTCGGCGTCGGCATCGCCAACCTGGCCGCCGCCCTCGACCCGGGCCGCTTCGTCATCGGCGGCGGCGTCTCCGAGGCCGGCGACCTGCTGCTCGGCCCGGCCCGGGACACCTTCCGCCGCACCCTCACCGGCCGCGGCTTCCGGCCCGAGGCGGCCATCGTGCACGCCGCGCTCGGCAACGAGGCCGGGCTGGTCGGCGCCGCGGACCTGGCCCGCCAGGTCGCCCGGCGCTTTCGCACCATCAAGCGGCGGCGGGTGGAGCGCGCCGTGCCGTAGCGGCGGGGCGGATGACAGCCGGCGAGTGACGGATAACAGCTGACGGATAACAGATGACGGTATCTGTCAGCTGTTATCCGTCAGCTGAAAGTTGTCAGCTGTCAGTTGTCAGCCGGCCGACTTCCAGTGGTTGCGGCCGTCCGAGCTCAGGCCGCAGACCATCGGGGTGCCCGCGTTGGTCACGCCGGTCGCGCCGGCGGGGGAGCAGTACGAGCCCGGGTGGACGGTCCCGCCTCCGCTGCTGGAACCGCCGGTGCTCGAACCGCCGGTAGTCGAACCGCTGCTGCTCGAACCGCCGGTGGTCGAGGTCCCGCCCGTCGAGCCGTCACCGCCGGTGGTCGAGCCGCCGCTCGAACCGCCCGTGGTGGATCCGCCCGTGATCGACCCGCCCGTGCTGGATCCGCCGGTGGTCGAGGTCCCGCCCGTCGAGCCGTCACCGCCGGTGGTCGAGCCGCCGGCCGGGTTGCTGTTGGGGGCCGCCGGGGTGGGCTTGGGTGCCGGCTTCGAGGTGGGGGCCGCCGGGGCCCGGGTCGGGGTCACCGGGCGGCTCGACCGCCGACTGCGTGGGCGCCGCCGTCGGGGCCGGCGTCTCGACCGGGGCAGGAGCGGGCGCCGGCGGCTCGGTCGGGACCGGTGTGGGCGTCGGCGTGGGCGGAAAGCATGCGGTGCGAGCACAAGCTATCGCCCGCATGAGTAGCTGATCATTTCTTCACTCGTTCGGGTTTGAAATGTGATCGGCTGTTCGACGGCTCCTCCCCGGGAGTTGTCAACTACCCGTTGGTAGTGACGCGGCGCGGTTGTCGGGGCCATGCCTCCTGTGAAACAACGGAGTTGACGTCTACTCAGAGGAGTATCGGATGAGAGCACTGGCCCGCATCGCCCCGCCGCTCCTGCTCACCACCGCCCTGGTGTGGTCCACCGCCGGACCCGCCGGGGCGGCAGCGCCGCCGGCCAAGGTGCCCGAGGCGGTCGGCTGGGGCGGGGCGGTGGCCAGCGTGGACGCCGACGCCACGGCGGCCGGCATCGAGGTGCTGCGCAAGGGCGGCAACGCCGTGGACGCGGCGGTCGCGGTCGCGGCCGCGCTGGGCGTCACCGAGCCGTACTCGGCCGGCATCGGCGGCGGCGGATACTTCGTCTACTACGACCACGCCACCGGCCGGGTGCACACCATCGACGGCCGGGAGACCGCCTCCCGCAAGGCCGACACGTCGCTCTTCCTGGAGAACGGCGCACCGCTGCCGTTCGCCGACGCCGTCACCAGCGGCCTGTCGGTCGGCGTGCCCGGCTCCCCGGCCACCTGGGAGACCGCCGTCGAGCTCTGGGGCCGGCGCAGCTTCGCCGAGGCGCTGAAGCCCGCCCAGCGGATCGCCGAACAGGGCTTCACCGTCGACCAGACCTTCCAGGACCAGACCGCGCTCAACCAGGCCCGGTTCAAGGACTTCCCCGACACCGCCAAGCTCTTCCTGCCCGGTGGCGCGCTGCCCGCCGTCGGCTCCACCTTCCGCAACCCCGACCTCGCCGCCACCTACCGCCAGCTCGGCAAGGAGGGCACCGGGGCGCTCTACCAGGGCGCGATCGGCGAGGACATCGTCCGCACCGTGCAGCACCCGCCGGTCGACCCCGCCTCCGGCCGGACCGCCCGCCCCGGCCAGGTCGACGCCGCCGACCTGGCCGCGTACCGGGTCCGCCGCCAGCAGCCCACCCACGTCGCCTACCGGGACTACGACCTCTACTCGATCGCCCCCTCCAGCTCCGGCGGCACCACCGTCGGCGAGGCGCTCGGCATCCTGGAGGACGGCGAGGTCGCCGACTACGACGCCACGCAGTACTACCACCACTTCCTGGAGGCCTCCCGGCTCTCCTTCGCCGACCGCAACCGCTGGGTCGGCGACCCGGCGTTCAACGACGTGCCCACCGCGGAACTGCTGTCCGCGCGCTACGCGGCCTCCCGCGCCTGCCTGATCAGCGCCGACCGCGCGCTCACCAGCCCGGTCGCCCCCGGCGACCCGCGCAACCCGGCCGGCTGCCCGGACGCCGCCCCGGCGCCCGCCGCCGAGCCCTACGAGGGCCTGAGCACCAGCCACCTCACCGTGGCCGACCGCTGGGGCAACGTCGTCTCCTACACCCTCACCCTGGAGCAGACCGGCGGCAGCGGCATCACCGTCCCCGGCCGCGGCTTCCTGCTCAACAACGAGCTGACCGACTTCAACTTCACCCCGCTGTTCCCCGGGGTGCCCGACCCCAACCTGCCCGGCCCCGGCAAGCGGCCGCGCTCCTCGCTGTCGCCGACCATCGTGCTGCGCGACGGCGAGCCCCTGCTGGCGGCCGGCTCGCCCGGCGGCGCCACCATCATCACCACCACCCTGCAGGTGCTGCTCGGGCGCCTGGACCGGGGTCTGAGTCTGGAGCAGGCGATCGCCGCGCCGCGCGCCAGCCAGCGCAACACCGCCGCCACCCAGGCCGAGCCGGCCTTCCTGGCCCTGCCCGAACGGGCCCGGCTGGAGACGCTCGGCCATGTGTTCACCGCCACGCCGGAGATCGGCGCCGCGACCGGCGTCGAGCGGCTGCCGGACGGGCGCTGGCGGGCCGCCGCCGAACCGGTGCGCCGCGGCGGCGGCTCGGCGGCGGTGGTCCGGCCCGCGCCGTGAGGCCGGGCGGGACTGTCGGTGCCGTTCGGTAGATTCGGGGTGGGCGTCCATCGGGCCGCCGGTCCACCGGGGCAGCCGCCCACGGGCCGGCCGTCCACGCGGGCGTCCACCCCCGTACCGAACCGCCACCGGGAAGGCCGCCCGCCGTGACCGTCCGCATTGCCACCTGGAACATCAACTCCGTCACCGCGCGGCTGCCCAAGCTCCTCGAATGGCTGGAGAGCGCCAAGCCCGACGTGCTCTGCCTCCAGGAGCTCAAGTGCGCCGCCGACGCCTTCCCGTACGAGCCTGTCCGCGAGCTCGGCTACGAGACCGCCGCGCACGGCACCGGCCGGTGGAACGGCGTGGCGATCCTCTCCCGGATCGGCCTCGACGACGTGGTGCGCGACCTGCCCGGGCAGCCCGGCTACCTCGCCGACGACGCCCTGCTGCCCGACGTCGAGCCGCGTGCCGTCGCCGCCACCTGCGGCCCGGTCCGGGTCTGGTCGGTCTACGTGCCCAACGGCCGCGAGGTCGACCACGCCCACTACCGCTACAAGCTGGAGTGGCTGGAGGCGCTGCGCCTCGCCTCGCTGGAGGACGCGGCCGGCGAGCGCCCCTTCGCCGTGCTCGGCGACTTCAACATCGCGCCGAGCGACGAGGACGTCTTCGACATCGCCGCCTTCGAGGGCCTCACCCACGTCACCCCCGCCGAGCGGGCCGCGCTCGCCGCCCTGGACGCGGCCGGGCTGCACGACGTGGTGCCGCGCCCGCTGAAGTACGACCGCCCCTACACCTACTGGGACTACCGGCAGCTGGCCTTCCCGAAGAACCGGGGCATGCGGATCGACCTCACCTACGCCAACAAGCCCTTCGTGGACGCCGTCACCGACAGTTACGTCGACCGCGAGGCGCGCAAGGGCAAGGGCACCTCGGACCACGCCCCGGTCGTCGTCGACCTGGACCTCTGACCTGGCCCTCCGGCCTGGTCCGGGTGAGGGCCGGCGGGTGACGGCTCGCGGGTCGTGCGGGGTGCCCGGGTCTCGCTCGAACGGGCCAGAGCGGTGGCCGGGTGTGCAACGGGTGCCTACCGTCGGTGAGTGACCGGGTGCGGTTGATCGATCACGTGGACGTCGGAGTCCCCGGCCGCGCCCGAGAGAATTCCGGAGGTTCCGGTATGCGCCCCACGCGTACGGCCGCCGCCGCCCTGATCGGCGCGACGCTGCTGACCGGCCTGACGGCCCCCCTCGCGTTGGCCAAGGACGGCGCCGCCTCGGTCAGCCCGTCCCAGGCCGCACCGGGCCAGACCGTGACGGTCACGGTCGCCTGTGAGAAGTCCGACAAGCCAAACGCCAAGACGATCACCGCCAACTCCCAGGCCTTCGAGGGCGGCCCGGCCACCCTCACGCTCGGCTCCGACGGCAAGCACACCGGCTCCGCCCGGCTGGCGGACAAGCACGGCGGCGACAGCAAGATCGACGGCACCTGCCCCGACGGCGCCGCGTTCGCCACCAACGTCACGGTGACCACGGTCTCGGTGTCCACCGGCTCCGGTGCGTCCGGCGCGCACGGCGGGTCCGGCGCGGCCGGCGGTTCCGCGCCCTCGGGGATCGGCGGGTGGAGCCAGGCAGCCGGTGAGTGGGCCGGTTCCCTCGGGCAGTCCGGCGCCGGCAGCCAGCAGGTCGCCCCGCACGGTGCGGTGAAGACCGGCCTGGGCGGCTCGATCGCGGCGAACCCGGTGGAGCTGGCGGGCGGCGCGCTGCTGGTCGCGGGCGGGATCGGCGGCTTCTGGCTGCTGCGGCGCCGCGCGGGCGCCGGGTCCGCCTGAAGGGTCCGCCTGAAGGAACGTGCCCGCGGGTGCGGCCCGCGGGCGGGTGCCGCCGGACGGTTCGTCCGGCGGCACCTTCGCGCGGTCAGACGGTCTGCTGGGCCTCCCGCGCCCGACGGTCCTTCCCGTCCTCCAGGCCTTCCCGGGCCTCCCGGTCCTCCCGGTCCTCCTGGGCCTCGGCGGCCCGCAGCGCGCCCGTCGCCAGCAGGTACTGCGCCAGGATGTACGTGGCCATGATCCAGAACTCGTGGCCCGGCAGCTCCCGCCAGTTGGCCAGCTTGGTGGCGATCAGGGTGTCCGAGAGCAGGAACAGCGCCCCGCCCAGCCCGGTCCGCACGCCCAGCCCCGCCGAGGTCACCGCCGTCGACGCCAGCAGCAGGCTGTACCCGGCCACCGGGATCCGCAGGTCCCCGAGGTCCGGCCAGAGCAGCGCCACCATCGACGCCCAGGCCGTCGCGTACGCGGCCGCGACCACCAGCGTCCGGCGCCGGTCGGTCAGCGCGCCCTGGCCGGCGAACATCGTCACGTAGCAGACGTGCGCCGCCGCGAACGAGCCCATTCCGGCCAGGAACGTCGCGTCCTGGCCGAACTGGAGCAGCACGTCCCCGCCCGCGCTCGCCAGCAGCGCCGGCGCCAGCAGCTTCGGCGCCTTCCGGCCGGCCGCGGCGGCACTGGCGACGCTGTGCGCGGCCAGCAACGGCATCAGCGCCGGCTTGGTGGCGTGCCGCAGCGCCGGGGTGTCGGTCAGCAGCGCCCCCAGGTGGACCGCCGAGGTGGCGGCGAAGCCGGCGAGCGCGCCGGAGGCCGAGCGCAGCCGGCCGCCGAGAACGGTGCGGGTGGTCGTACGGATGCTCATGCGGCGGTGTCCTCCGGACGGGTGGGGGAGCGGGTGGTGGGGGCGGGTGGCCCGTGCCGGGCACGATAGGGGACGGGACGGGGCTTCGGAAGAGATTGTTACCCGCGCGTAGGACGGGCGGGGCCACCGGGGTGACGGGTCGCCGTCCTTCCGTCCTCCTCCCGCCGCCCTCCGGCCGTCCTCCCCGTCTCCGGCCGGATGTCGCCGCGCGTCGGGCGGCTGCCAGCGGGGGCCGCGTCCAGCGTCTAGTCTGGTCCCCGACATGAAGCAGCAGGAGTACGCGACCGGCGCCGCACGGACGGCCGGTGGCACGTCGGACGGACGCACGGGCGGGGCGGGGCGGAGCACCACCGACGCCGTCGTCGCCGTACGCGAACCCGCCCGCGGCCCCGTACCCGGCACCGCGACCGGAGCTGACGCCCCGCAGGACCCGGACGCCCCGGCCGCGCCACCCGGGGAACTCTCGCCCGACCCGGCGCTGCTCCGGCTCGCACGCTGGTTCGCGGAGGCCGACCCCGGCACCGCCGACGACCTCTGCGCCGCCTCCTTCGGCCTCTACCCGGCCCGTCACTTCGGCGCCCCCGCCGAACCGTCCGCCGCCGAACCCGCCGAACCCGCCGAACCCGCCGGTCCCACTGATTCCTCCGATCCCTCCGATCCCGCGGAACCGTCCGCCGCCGCCGAGGTCAGCTGGTGGCACGGCCCCACCGCGCACACCCCCGCGCCGCTGCGCACCCGCGAACCGCGCACCGCCCCCGGCCTGCGTCGCGCCCGCCGCGACGCCGCCGCACTGCCCGTCGTCCTCTCCGGTGCCAAACCCGGCAGGCCCGGACGGCACCGCAAACCCGAACAGTCCCGGGCCGCCGCCGCCGTCGTACCGCAGGATCGTTCCGCCGTCACCACCGCCTCCGAACGCCGGATCGCCGCCCGGCTGCTGCTCGCCCACCCGCTGGTCACCGCCTCCGGACCGCACGCCGACGGCTTCCCGCTGATCCGCCGTCACCGCGACTGGCTCACCGAGCGCTTCGATACCCTGCTCGGCTACCCCCTGGTGGTCGGCCCCTGGCACGCACGTCTGCACAAGGCCGGCCCCGGCCCCGGCGCCGTCCGCCGCCTCGAACACCCCGCCACCGGCGTCCCGTTCACCCCCGGCGGCTACGCCCGGCTCGCCCTCGCGCTGGCCCTGCTGGTGGACGCGCCCGAACGCCTGCCGCTCGGCCGCCTACTGGCCGCGATGGACGCCGCCGACCCCGGCATCGGTCCCGGCCCGTCGACCGGGCCCGCCGACCTCGCCATGGCGTTCGCCGTGCTCGCCGACTGGCAGGTGCTCACCGACCTTCCGGCCGACCTTCCCGCCGGCCTCGTCACCGGTCTCGGTGACGCCTCGGACGTGCTGACGGTCGACCGGGAGCTCGCCCGCGCCGTCCCGGCCGGCCCGCCCGCACTCGCCGACGACGCCGCCGACCTCATCCGCCGCGCCGCCGAGGCCGAGCCCGGCACCGCCGTCCGCCGCCGCCTCGCCGAGACCCCCGCCGTCCTGGCCGCCGACCTGCCCGAGGACCAGCGCGCCTGGCTGCGCGACCACCGGCACTCCGGCCCCGCCGCGCTCGCCGACTTCCTCGGCCTGGAGGCGGAGCAGCGGGCCGAGGGCGTCGCCCTCCTCGACCCGGCGGAGGAACTCACCGACCTCGCCCTGTCCGGCGCCGGGACGGCCGCCCAGGCGGCGCTGCTGCTGGTCGAGCGCCTGGTCGAGGAGGTCCGTCCGCTGCCCGGCGAGACCACCGGCGCCGACGTGCCCGTCCCGGACGCGCTGATAGACGGCGTGCTCGGCGACATCGCCGACGAGTACGGCCTCCCGGCGGGCTGGCGCCGTGACTACCTCGCCGACCGCACCGCCCTGCGCCGCGACGCCCTCGACCTGCTCCACCGCATGGGCCTGATCGCCACCCGCCCCGCGGGCTGGCTCCTGCGCGCCCCCGCCGCCCGCTACGCCCCGGCCCCCGACCTCCTCCCCACCCCGGGCACCGGCCGCCACTCCCGCCCCACCCCGGACTTCACCATCCCGGCCCCCACCACCCCCCGAGCCGGCCAACCCGCCTGACCGTCACCCGGCCGCCCGAGACCGCTGGCGCTCTGCGACCCGAACGCCGCCACCCCCGCCCGACGTCCCGCCGGACCCGGCCACCCCGCCTGCCCCTCACCGCCGTCCGGCCCTGCGTCCCCTGAGCTGCCCAGGCCGCCTGACCCCACCCGCCGTCCGGCCCTCGGCCCCGTGTCCCGCCGGCCTGCGCCGGTCACCCAATGTCCGAGGGCTGCCGTCTTCGCCCCTACGTCCGGCCGGACACGGCCTGCCTGCCTGATCCCCACCGCCGTCCGGCCCCGCTCCCGGCCCCGGTCCCGGCCCAGCGTCCCCCGAGCGCGCAGGCCGGATCGCCGTCGCGGCCTGCGGTGCACCATCGGCGCAGCCGGCCGGCTCGTCCGACCTTGCCGCCGGGCGGGTGCGCCGCGCCGTGGCGGCCACGGTCCCGGGCCGGAGCCGAGGAGCCACCGTCACGAGCTCGGCTGCCCCGTTTCCGCCGTGGCCCGAGCGTTGCTGCCGCGGTTTGCGTCCCGTTGGCTGCCCGGCCGGCTCGGTGTCTGGGCTCGTCGTCGTGGCCCCGGTTGCCGTGCGGGTGCAGCCCGCAGGTCACTACCCCGGCCTCCGTGTTCTGCCGGTGCCGGCCGGCCCGCCTGACGTCGCCAGGGCTCGTTGTGGCCCGAAGGCCGGCATCTTCGCCCCGCCCTCGCGTCCGCCAGAGGCGGCCGGCTCGTCCGACCTTGCCGCTGAGTGGGCCGGTCGCGGCGGGTCGGCCCGAGGCCGGCCGGGCTCGGGCCCGCGATTTCGGCCGCCGCGTCTTCGCTCGTGCCCGGCGGGCGCGGGCGGCGCGGGGGCTACTTCTGCACGGTGGCCGTGGCCGTGGCGATGGTGCCGTGCTGAACGGTCTCGACGGTGGCGCCGACGCCGAGGGTGCCGAGGGCGATGGAGGCGAGGACGGCGGCGCAGGCCAGGAAGCGGCGGTGGCGCTGGGGCATGGGGAAGCGCGGTTCCTGGAGGGTCGCCGTGAGGTTGGCGTTCATGCCACGGAGGTTTCCAGGCCGGTGTGAACGATCGCTACGTGCGGGTGAAGTCCGGATGGGAGGTGGGCGTCACTTTGGGCGATATGTGCAACATCGCAGGTCATGACCCCCCGGGGCCGGGATTCTTCACCCGGTCGGGGGGCGCTGGTTGCCCCGTCGGACATCGGCCAGGGCCTCGCCGACGGCGACCCGGACGGCGTCCCGCAGGCCGTGGGCGGGGTGGAAGCGGGGCGGTCCGGCGGAGGGGTCGGAGCGCAGTTCCTTCACCAGGGCGACGCACAGCAGCAGCATCACCACGACGAACGGCAGCGCGACCAGGATGGTGGCGTTCTGCAGCGCGGTGAGCCCGCCGGCCAGCAGCAGCGCGGCCGCGACGCCGCCCATCAGCACGCCCCAGACCACCACCAGCCAGGTGCGCGGGTGCAGTGAGCCGCGGCTGGAGAGCGAGCCGAGCACGAGGGAGGCGGAGTCGGCGCTGGTGATGAAGAAGGTCATCACCAGCAGCACCGCGACCACACTGGTCACCGCGCCGGCCGGGAGCGCGCGCAGCATCTCGAAGAGCGAGGCCTCGGCGCCCCGCGGGATGGTCGCTACGAGGTCGGCGGCGCCGGTGCTGTCCAGCCGGATCGCGGTGCCGCCCATCACGCAGAACCAGATCACGGTGGCCCCGCTGGGTACCAGCAGCACGCCGAGCAGGAACTGCCGCACGGTGCGGCCGCGCGAGATGCGCGCGATGAAGGTGCCGACGAACGGGGCCCAGGAGAGCCACCAGGCCCAGTAGAAGATGGTCCAGGTGCCGAGCCAGTCCTCGTCGGTGAAGGCGCCGGTCTGGGTGGACATCACGGTCAGGTTGGAGAGGTAGCCGCCGACGGTGGAGGGGATGGTGTCCAGCACGAAGACGGTGGGGCCGACGAGGAACACGAAGACCATGATCAGCGAGGCCAGCACGACGTTGGCGGTGGAGAGCCACTTGACGCCCCGGTGCACGCCGGAGAAGGCGGAGACCACGAAGGCGGCGCTCAGCGCGCCGATGATCACCAGCTGGGTGCGCTCGCTGTTGCCAATGTCGGAGATGTAGCCGAGCCCGTCGGCCACCTGGAGGGCGCCGAGGCCGAGGCTGGTGGCGGAGCCGAAGACGGTCGCGAACACCGCGAGCAGGTCGATCGCCCGGCCCTTCCAGCCGTTGGCGCCGCGCTCGCCGATCAGCGGGACGAAGGCGGCGGAGATCCGGTTGCCCCGGCCCTTGCGGAAGGTGGTGTAGGCGAGCGCGAGGCCGCCGACCGCGTAGATCGCCCAGGGGTGCAGGGTCCAGTGGAAGAGCGAGAACTCCAGGGCCTGCCGGGCGGCGGCCGCGGACTCGGGTTCGAGGCCGGAGCCGGGCTGCGGGGTGGCGAACAGCTGGAGCGGTTCGCCGACGCCGTAGAACATCAGGCCGATGCCCATGCCCGCGCTGAACATCATGGCGACCCAGGCGGTGGTGGAGAACTCCGGTTCGTCGTCGTCGCGCCCGAGCCGGATCCGGCCGAACCGGCTGAAGGCGAGCAGGACGGTGAGGACGAGGAAGACGTCGGCGGCGACGACGAAGAGCCAGCCGAAGTTGTGCAGGACCCAGCCGAGGGCGGTGCTGGACGTCCGGCCGAGGGAGTCCTCGGCGAAGACGCCCCACGCGACGACCCCGAGCACCGCGACGGCGCCGACCCCGAACACCACCCGGTCGACGGGGAGGGTGGCGGCGGGCTCGTCCGGCGGCCCGGGCGGCTGACTGGTCATGGGGTACCTCTCGCGGCGAACTGGCGGGCCGACGGTGTGCAGGTGTCGACGACATGATTGAAATAGGGATACATGTCGCACTATGTCCAGTTCTCGCCGGGAGAGGCGGCAGGGCGCGCCGGGGAGGCGCGACCTGGGCGGGCGCCAGGCGTCAGGCGGCCGCGTACGGGCGGGACGGCGGCACGGCGGCGTCCAGGTACCCGGCCAGGGCCCGCCGGCTGCGGGTCAGCTCGGTGATGCGCGCGTCGAGGTCGGCCAGTTCGCCGCGGAGGGCGCCGAGCAGATCCGGGCAGGCCTCCAGGGCGGGGACCGGCCCGGTCGCGCAGGGGAGGATCTGCGCGATCACCCGGGTGGGCAGGCCGGCCGCGAGCAGGCTGCGGATCTGGCGGACCCGGACGGTGTCGCCCTCACCGTACTCGCGGTAGCCGCCGGCCGAGCGGGTGGGTTCGAGCAGGCCCTGCTCCTCGTAGTACCGCAGCAGACGGGTGGACACCCCGGTGAGGCGGGCGAGTTCTCCGATGCGCATGATCGGACGAACGCGCCCGCCCGGCGGGGTGTTCCCCTCGGCGGGACCCGCGGGCGGGAGGGCCGAGCGCGCGGGTCGGCGGGCCGTCAGGATCCGGCGGCGGCCGGTCGGGCGGCGGTGTCCGTGAGGAAGCCGACCAGCAGGTCCCGCAGCTCGGGCAGCCGCTCCACCATCGGCAGGTGGCCCGACGTCAGCTCGGTCAGCCGGGCGCCGGGGATGCCCAGTGCCAGCGCCCGGTGCTGCTCCGGCGGCACCAGGTCGTCCTCGGTGGTGGAGACGACCAGCGTCGGCACGTCGACCCGGTCCAGCTCGGCCCGGACGTCGGTGCGGGCGGCGAGTTCGAACTGCCAGCGGAAGCCCGCCGGGACCGGTTCGGCGGCCAGGCCGGCGCGCAGCTCGGCGAAGCGCGCGGCGGGCAGGGCGTCCACCCAGCTGCGGCCGAAGACGGTGGCCAGCGAGTGGTCGGCCCACAGGGCGGGGTGCGCGGTGAGGGCGACGGCCTGGTCGGCGAGCAGCCGGAATCGCTGCGAGCCGCCGGCCAGCCCGGCGAGCAGCAGCAGCGAGCGGACCCGGCCGGGGTGGCGGGTGGCGATCCGGACGGCGACGGCGGCGCCGAGCGAGTAGCCGGCGAGGTCGAAGTCGGCGAGGCCGGCCGCGTCGGCGGCGGCCACCAGGCGGTCGGCCAGTTCGTCGAGCGAGTGCTGCGCGCCGGGCTCGTCGGGGCTGTCGCCGGAGCCCGGGTAGTCGGGGGCGACGACGGTGCGGTGGGCGGCGAGGTCGTCGAGCAGCGGGCCCCAGTTGTCGTGGACGCTGCCGCCCGCGCCGTGGGCGAGCAGCAGCCCGGGGCCGGTGCCCCGGACGGTCCGGGCGAGCGGCGCGGGGCGTGGCCATGGGGGTCCTCCTGGGCGGACGGGGGTCCGAGGGTGCGGGGGTGCGGGGATCGGGCCGTGGTCGACCCGCTCCGCACGGTAGGACTTCACATCGGTGTCAAGGTCAAGCCCGGGGAGCGCCACGACCCCGGTCACCCGGTCACCCGCCCGCGGACCCGCCCGCCGTCAGGCCTTGGACGGGACGTCGTACGGGGCCGGGTAGGCGGTCTCGTACGGGGTCAGCACCAGCCGCACCACGTCCTCCAGCCGCCGGCGGGCGTCCCCGAGGGTGGTGCGGCCGGTCACCCAGGCCGTCAGCTCGCCCTGCCAGGCGTGGCCGACGATGTGCCGCACCAGGTCGCTCGCGGCGGCCGGCACCTCGTCGGCCATCACCGCCCGGAGCGCCGCGCTGTCGGCCCGGGCCATGCCCTGCAGGGCCTCGCTGGCGAAGGGGTCGGTGGAGGCGGCGACGGCCACCCGCAGCCGGGCCAGTTCGGGCTGGCGCTGGTAGGCCCGCATGCCGCCGCGGACGAACCGCACCACCCGGTCCGTGGCGCCCAGGCCGGCGCGCGGTCCGCGCAGCTCCGCCACCAGGTCGGCCAGCAGCAGCCGGTGCCATTCGGCGATCGCCGCCGCCAGCAGGTGGTCCTTGGAGGAGAAGTAGCGGTACGCCGTCCCCAGAGCGACTCCGGACCGCTCGCAGACCTGTTTCATCTGCAGCCGTTCGACGCCGATCTCGTTCACCAGGGCGAGCGCGGTCGCGATCAGGCTTTCGCGGCGTTCGAGCTGACGCGGAGACATCGCCTCCACCGGTCGTGGTGACAGGTCAACCTTGGTCACCCGCACCATGATACGGGCCGGGGCCGCTCAGGAATATGACGCCGACCGGCCGCCCGCCGTTCGCCCCCCGGCCACCGGGTGGTGGAGGGGGCCGGCGGGCGACCGGCGGAAGGCCGGTCGGCCGTGGTCAGCGCGGTGCGACCAGGCGTTCGCGGATCAGCGCCTCCTGGACGGCGGAGGCCACCAGCCGGCCCTCGCGGTCGTAGAACTCGCCCAGCGCCAGCCCGCGGCCGTCCGAGGAGGAGGGGCTGCGCTGCGCGAACAGCAGCCATTCGTCGGCCCGGAAGGGGCGGTGGAACCACATCGCGTGGTCCAGCGAGGTCATCAGCAGCCGGGGCGGCTCGGTGCGCTGGAAGAAGTTCGGCTGGACGTGCAGTCCGGCCGTCGAGGCGAGCGTGAGGTCCGAGAGGTAGGCGAGCGCGCAGACGTGCAGCAGCGGGTCGTCGGCGGGCAGCGGCGAGCCGGTGCGCAGCCAGACGAACTGCTGCGGCATGCCGGGCACGGCCGGCGGCACCCCCGGCGCGTCCGGCGGGACGAAGCGCATCTCCAGGTCGCCGAAGCCGCTCTCGGTCAGCGCGGCGCGGGCCTCGTCGTCCCAGGCCGAGAAGACGTCCGGCAGCTCCTCGGGGCCGGGCAGCCGCGGCACCTCGCGGTGCCGGTCGGCGGCGGGCTCGGGGCGCTTGAAGGAGGCGGAGAGGCTGAAGACGGCCTCGCCGCGCTGGACCGCCGTCACCTGCCGGGTGGCGTAGGAGGTGCCCTGGCGCACCCGGTCGACCCGGTACTCGATGGGGCGGTCCGGGTCGCCCGGGGTCAGGAAGTAGCCGTGCAGCGAGTGCACCGAGCGGTCCGCCCCGATCGTCCGTCCGGCCGCCGCCAGGGCCTGCGCGGCGACGTGCCCGCCGAACGCGCGCATCGGCGCACCGGCGTGGCAGTAGCCACGGAACGTGTTCTCGTCGAGGCCCTCGATCCGCAGCAGTTCGGCGAACGGGCCGACCGTGCCGGTGGCTCGTCTGTCCTGTTCGGTCAGCTCTGTCACAGGCCCATACTGGCAGACGCGGGCCGTGCGCCGGTGTGACCTGGACAACCTCGGAGCCGAACATGCTTGCTAGAACGTGTTCCACTATTCGAAGACCTGGGGGTACGCCGAGGCCGACTGTCAGTCCCCTGACCTAACGTGCTCGGCATGTCGCAATCCGCACACGCGTACGCCTATCTGCGCCCGTCCGCCGTCCTCGACGGCGAGGCCGGCCGGCGCCTCGCCCTGGAGACCTCCGGCGGCACCACCCCGCTCGGGGCGGCCGCCCATCCGCGCTTCTTCGCGGGTTTCCTGGCCGAGCCCGCGCCGGCCGCCGCCGCGCTGCTCGCCGTCGCCGACGTCGCCGCCGCCCGCTACTACCAGCCCCAGCTGCGCGCCTCGCTCGATCCGGTGGTCACCGCCAACGGCGACCGGCTCCGCTTCGAGTCCTTCTCCGGCTGCTGCGGCGTCTACGCCCGCCTCGACGTGCTCGCCGCGGGCCTGGACGGCGACGAGATCGGCCACGGCACCACCAATGTCGACGTCAACAACCCGCTGCGCGAGGCGCTCACCCGGATCGGCCCCGCCGAGCCGCTGCACCTCGCCGTCGGCCCGGACGCCCTGGAGGTCACCACCTTCGACGGGCCGGTCGTCGAGAAGAAGGTCCCGCTGCCGGAGCGCTGGCTGCGCGGCTTCGCGGAGACCCAGGTCACCGCCGCCGGGTTCGACCTGCGCGCCGAGCTGCCCGCCGTCGAGGCGGTCCGCTTCCTGCGCTCGCTGCCGCGCGGCGGGCGGGCCGGTGCGCGTGTCGCGCGGTGGGTGGTGCCGGCCGGGCGCACGCTGCGGCCCACCACCCGGCCGGTGCCCGGCGCGGTCTGCCTGCCCGGGCCCGAGCGGCTGGCCGCCCTGCAGCGGGTGCTGCGGCACGCCCGGGCGCTGCGGGTCTACGGCCCGCCGGTCGCCGGGGGCGGCCCGGCGGCCTCCGCCTGGGAGGTCGAGCTGCCCGGGATGCGGCTGACCCTCACCCTCTCGCCGGACGCCTCACGGGGCTTCAGCGGCGAGGGCGGGGTGCTCGGCGCGCTCGCCACCGGCGCCGCCGAGCAGGACGCCGACCTGGTCGCGGCGCTGCTCGCCTGGGAGCCGCGGATCGAGATCGCCGAACTCGCCGAGCAGTCCGGGCTCACCGCGCCCCGGGTGCGGGCCGCGCTGACCCGGCTCGGCACCGCCGGACAGATCGGCTACGACGTCGCCGAGGCCGCGTACTTCCACCGGCAGCTCCCGTACGACGCGGGGCGCGCGGAGGCGGCCAACCCGCGGCTGAAGGCGGCCCGGGCGCTGGTCGAGGCCGCGGCGGTGCGGCTGGAGGAGGGCGGCGCGACGGCCGTCGTCACGGTGGACGACCACGTCCAGCGGGTGCGGACGGACGCGGCCGGCGCGGTCGGCTGCACCTGCCTGTGGTGGGCGAAGTACCGGGGCGGGCGCGGGCCGTGCAAGCACGTGCTGGCGGTGGACATGGTCCGCGGGGCGCGGGGCGCGGCGGTCGACGGACTTCGGGAAGACGGACTTCGGGAAGGGACGGCGCGATGAGCACCGCAACGGCGAAGAGCACGGACACGGTGGCGGCGGCCGCCGCGACGGACGCGGCGGAGGCCCTGCTGGCGGCGGTCCGCGAGGGCCGGACGGGCGAGGTGCCGGGGCTGCTCACCGCCCTCGGGCCGGCCGAGCGGCGCTCCTGCCTCCCGGCCCTCAAGGAACTGCGCCGGACCAGCCGCGGCGACTGGTCCAAGGAGGCCAACCGACGGATGGGCGCGCTGCTGGTGGCCGGCGCCGGCTGCCACCCCGGTCCGGCGGGCGCCGCCACCTGGATCGGCGCCCGGGACTTCACCGGCCGCTCCTGGGCCCGCCACCCCGCCCTCGCCGACGTCGTCGAGGCCCAGCCCGTGGAGTGGCAGACCGAGGTGGTCGCCCGGCTCGCCGCCAAGCGCGGCAGCGGCTGGAGCTGGGACCTCTACCCGCTGATCGAGCGCGTGGTGCGGCGCACCGGCTGCACGGTGCCGGCCTCCGACGACTTCGTCACCGAGTGGCTGCGCTCGGCGGCCGGCGCGGACCGCGGCCCGCGCGGCACCGCCACCACCCTGCTGGAGCGGCTGCGGACGGACACCTTCACCCCCGTGATGCTCCCCCGGCTGTTCGAACTCGACGACGTCTCCTGGCCGCTCGACAACACGTACACCACCCGATCGGGTGACAACTGGCCGGCGGCCATCGCCGGACTCGCCGAGTCCGGGCACTTCGGTCGCGAGGAACTGATCGACCTCTGCCTCGCCCGGCTGGTGCGCGGCGGAAAGACCGCCGACCAGCGCTCGTTCCTCGCCGTGCTGACCGCCTTCGCGCCCACCCCGCAGGAGTACGCGGCCCGGGTCCGCGACCTGCTGGTGCTGCTCGACGGGCCCGCGGCGCTCGCGGGCCACGCCCAGCAGGTGCTCACCGGGCTGGACGAGGCCGGGCTGATCGAAGCGGAGGTGCTCGGCGAGGCCTCGGCGGTGGTGCTGTTCCGCAGCGAGAAGAAGCTGGTGCGCGCCCAGCTCTCCTGGCTGGAGCAGGCCGCGAAGCGCACGCCCGAGCGGTCGGGACCGGTGGTGCTGGCCGCCGCCGGGGCCTTCGGCCACCCCGACAGCGCCCTCCAGGAACGGGCGCTCAACCTGGTCGCCCGCCGGCTCAAGGTCGCCGGCGAGGCCGTGCTGCCGGAGCTGCTGCTCGCCGCCGAGGCGCTCAACCCCGCCCACCACGCCCGGGCCGGCGAGCTGTTCGGCGCACCCGTCGGCGGCGCGGCGGAGGACGACGACACCGCCTGGGCCGAACTGCTGCCGCCGGTCCCGGTGCCCGCCCCGCTCGGCGAACCCCTCGCCGACCCGGTGGAGGTCGCCGAGGAGCTGGCGGTGCTGCTGGCCGGTCGGCGGTCCGACGTCGCCGTCTTCGAGCGTGTCCTGGACGGCCTGGTCCGGCACGCCCACCGCGACCGGGCGGCGCTCGCGCGGGCGCTGGAGCCGGTGCTGCGGGTGAACCAATGGCAGGAGGTCGGCCGCTGGCGGGACTGCGGCCCGGGTGACGCGCTGTTCCTCGCCGTGGTGGTCGCCGGGAAGGCCGACCCGCACCGGCCCGGCTCCGTCTTCCGGAGCAAGGGCCGCAACCCGCTGCGCGGCACGCACAACACCGAGTACGGCAACGCACTGGCCGCCCGGATCGGCGAGGCCGCCGAGCGGGTCACCACCGACGTCCCGCCGTACCTGCTCGCCACGCCGACCGACACCACCGGCGCGATCACCGCGGCCGTCCTGGTGGAGCGCCTCGCCGGGTACGAGGCGGCGGGCGTCACGGCCGGCCCGGCGGACCTCAGCGCCGCGCTGCTGCGGACCGCCCCGACGGCGGACCCGTCCGTGCTGGCGGCGGCCGACGGGCTGACCTCCGCGGCCGGGCGGTGGGCGGCCGCCTGGCTGCGCGACGGCGGCCTGCCGGTCCAGGTCTCGGAGCGGGTGCTCTTCGCGCCCGGCGCCGGGTACGAGCGCAAGCGGCGCTACTGGGACCGCTGGTGGGAGGAGCTCCGGCGGATCGTGGTCACCCAGCGCGGCACCGCCGGCCCGGCCGGCCCGGCCCGCGAGCGGCTCGCCGCCGAGTTCCGGGTGCTGCTGGAGGGCACCGAGCCCAGTGTGGCCCGGGTGCGGCGGGCGGACGAGTGGCTCAGGGAGCCCACCGTGCACTGGGCCGCGATGCTGCCGCACCACCGGGAGGAGCTGGCCGCCCGCTGGCTCGACCGGTTCGCCGACTGCGCCGACCGCGACCGGCGCGGCACCGTCGGGATGCTGGTCGTGCTCGCCGAGGCCGGCGGCACGGCCGGGCTCGCCCTCCACCTCGCCCTCTCCTACGGCCTGGGCGCCCGCCACCCCGAGGACCGCGCCGCCGCCGTCGACGCCCTGCTCGTCCTGGCCGCCCGCGGCGACCTGGACGGTGCCCTGCTCGGGCGTGAACTGGGCGAACTGGTGACGCTCGGCACCGTGAAGCCCAACCGTCTCGCCCAGGCCCTGACCGCCGCCGCCGACACCGGCGCCCACGCCACCGTCTGGTCCGTGCTGGCCGCCGCCCTGCCGTCCCTGCTCGGCGGCGAGCCGCCGCGCGGTGCAGCGGACCTCCTCGCCCTCGCCGCCGACACCGCCCGCCGCAGCGCCGCCCGCGGCCCGATCCCCGAGGTCACCGCCACCGCCGCCCGCCCCGGCACCAGCCGCCTCGTGAAGGAGTCCCGCACCCTCCGCGACCTCCTCGCCACCCCCTGACCCGCTCGGGCTCCGCCGGCGCCTGCTCGCGCCCGGCTTCGCCGCCGGCCCACTGCTCGCCCGTTCGCCCACCGGCGGCATCTGCGCTCCTGACGCACCACCAATACCGCCGCCTCCCCCCGACACCGCAGCGGGACGAGTTTGAGAACGATCGTTCTTGACCGGACGTTCTCAAACTCGTAGAGTCCTCGGCATGGGAAGACCACGCGCCTTCGACGAGGAACAGGCTGTGCGGGCGGCGGCGGAGTTGTTCGCCGTCCGCGGGTACGAAGGGACCTCGGTGGACGATCTCGTCACCGGGCTCGGGGTGCACCGGGGGAGCCTCTACAAGGTGTTCGGAAGCAAGCGAGGGCTGTACCTCGCCGCGCTGCGCCGGCACCTCGACGACGAGGTGCTGCCGCTCGCGGCGGCGCTGCGGGAGGCGGACGGGCTCGGTGCGCTGCTGGCGCAGGCGGTGGCCGCGTTCGACGGCGGGCCGGCCGCCGGGCTGCTGCTGTCGGCCGCCGTGGAGCGGGCCGGGAGCGATCCGGAGGTCGGTGCGCTGGTCGGCGAAGGGCTGGCCGCGCTCGACGACGCGGTCGAGCGGGCCGCCGGCACCCCCGCCGGCACCTCCACCGGCACCCCGGCCTCCACCGCCGGGGTGCTCGCCGCGACCGTCCTCGGCCTGCGGCTGCGGGCCCGTGCCGGCCTCGCCGGACCGTCCCCCGACGCGGTCCTGGCCTTCGCCGAACGCGTCGGCTGACCTTCGGCCGGCGCCGATCAGAAGCAGATCATCCATCAGTGGGAGGAAACAGTTCCATGGCCCGTGTCAGCACCACCGACCAGAACCTCGTCGTCGAGATCGAGGGCCTCGACCGGCTCTGG
The DNA here is from genome assembly GCF_042800875.1 of Kitasatospora sp. NPDC057595. NCBI lineage: Bacteria > Bacillati > Actinomycetota > Actinomycetes > Kitasatosporales > Streptomycetaceae > Kitasatospora > Kitasatospora sp. NPDC057595. The sequence goes on from NZ_JBHVGL010000008.1 coordinate 265,539, forward strand.
GCGATCCGCAGCCGCATCGAGATCCCGCTCGCCAACGTCCGGGGCGCGACCGTCGACCCCGGGATCCTCCGGGAGCCCAAGGGGATCAAGGTCGGCGGCACCCACTTCCCGGGGCTGATCACCGCCGGCACCTTCCGCTCGGGCGGCGAGTGGGTCTTCTGGGACGTCAAGAACCCCGCCAAGGCCGTGGTGATAGAACTCGCCGACGAGCGCTACAGCCGGCTGATCGTGGAGGTCGACGACCCGCGCGCCACCGTCGACCTCGTCGAGCACGCCAAGCGGCCCGCCGCCTGACGGGGCGGTCCGCCCGTCTAGGGTGAGCGGAACCCCCCACCGCCTCGCCCGTCCGGAGCACCCGTGCTGCACCTGCGTCTGATCGTCCCCGTCGACCTGCGCGACACCGTGCTGACCTGCCTGGACGACTGCGTCGGCGTGACCCATGTGGTCCTGCTGCCCGACGCGGCCGTCCGGCCCGCCGGGGACGTGGTGCTCTGCGACGTGGCCCGCGAGTCGGCGGACGAGGTGCTGGCGGGGCTGCGGGGGACGGGGCTGACCGAGCGGGGCGCGATCGACGTCCAGGAGGTCGGGCTGACGCTCTCGGCCGCCGCCGACGAGGCCGAGCGGCTCGCGCCGGGCGAGGGCGCCGACGCGCTGGTGTGGGAGTCGGTCGCCGAGATCACCCACGAGGAGTCCACCCTCACCGGTGTCTACCTGGCCTTCCTCACCGTGGCGACGATGCTGGCCGCCTGCGGCGCGGTGCTGGACAGCGCGATCCTGGTGGTCGGGGCGATGGCGGTGGGGCCCGAGTTCGGGCCGCTCGCCGGGCTGTGCGTGGCGCTGGTGCAGCGGCGCGCGCGCCCGGCGCTGCGCTCGCTGAACGCGCTGGTCGCCGGTTTCGCGGTGGCGATGGCGCTGACCGTGGCGTTCTCGCTGCTGATGGACGGCCTGGGGCTGTTCAGCCAGGGGAGGTTCGACGGGGCGCGGCCCAACACCTCGTTCATCTGGCAGCCCGATGCGACCTCGTTCGTGGTGGCCTTCCTCGCGGGCATCGCCGGTCTGCTCTCCCTGACCTCGTCCAAGGCGGGCATGCTGGTCGGCGTGGCGATCTCGGTGACGACGGTGCCCGCCGCCGCCAACGCGGCGGTCGCCCTCGGGTACGGGGACTTCCGGCAGTTCTGGGGCTCCAGCCTCCAGCTGCTGCTGAACATGGCGGGGATCGTGCTGGCCGGGGTGCTCACGCTGCTGGTGCAGCAGGGCGCCTGGCGGCGCATCCGCCGCCAGGCCGCCGCGGACCGCGGATCCGCCTGAACGGCAGCGCGAGGGCGCGGCCCGCTCAGACCGGCACGCCGTCGCCCTCGGCCGCCGCCCGGGGCCGCGACCCGTCGGCCGCGCCGGTCGGGCCGTCCGGCACCACCAGCGCCGCGCCCTCCCGGGGTGGCGCGGCCACCGCCCGCCACCAGCGCCGCAGCGCGGGCGGCTCGGCCGGCTCGAAGGGCTTGCCGGGACGCGGCACCGCCGGCCGCGCGCCCTGCGCCCGCGCGGCGGCGACCACCCGTTCGGCGGGCTCCTCCCACGGGTGCGGGGCGAGGTTGAAGGTGCACCAGTGGATCGGCAGCAGCACGTCGCCGCGCAGGTCGAGGTGGGCCCGTACGCCCTCCTCGGGCGTCATGTGGACGTCGGGCCAGAAGTCGCTGTAGGCGCCGACCTGCATCATCGTCGCGTCGAACGGGCCGAGCCGGCGGCCGATCTCGGTGAAACCGGCGAAGTAGCCGGTGTCCCCGCTGTGGAAGACGGTGCGCCCGCCCCCGGCCACCACCCAGGACGCCCACAGGAAGAGCGGGCTGGTGCGCGGGCCGCGGCTGCAGTAGTGGCGGGCGGGCGTGGCGGTCAGGGTGAGGCCGGCCACCTCGGCCGACTCCCACCAGTCGAGCTCGACGATCCGCTCGGCCGGCACCCCCCAGTGCTCCAGGTGCGCCCCGACGCCGAGCGGGACGGCGAAGGCCGCGCCGGTGCCGATCAGGGCCCGGACGGTGGCCATGTCGAGGTGGTCGTAGTGGTCGTGGGAGACGACCACCACGTCGACCGGGCCGAGTTCGGCGAGCGGCAGCGGCACCGGGTGGAGGCGTTTGGGGCCGGTCCAGGAGAACGGGGAACAGCGCTCGCCCCAGACCGGGTCGAACAGCACCCGTCGGCCGCCGATCTCGGCGAGCACCGTGGCGTGCCCGAGCCAGGTGAGCCGCAGGCCGGAGGCGGGCGGTTCGGCGAGGTCGGCCGGGAGCAGCCGGTGCAGCGGCACGGCGCCGGCGGGCGTGCGCCGGGTGCGGTCGGCCGCCAGCTGGGCGCGGGCGATCTCCAGCGGGCTGCGCGTGGAGACCAGCCGGCGGGTCGGTACCGGGTTGCGGAAGGCGCCGTCGGTGAACTGGGGCGAGCGGCGGATCCGGGCCAGCCGTTCGCCGCGCGGCTCGGCGCCGAAGGCGTCCGTCCGGACCCGGTGCCAGGCCGCCCGGGGCAGTCCGGCCAGCTCGGCGGACGCGCCCAGGGCGGAGGTCGCCGAGGCCGCGGCCGAGGTCGCGGCGGACGTCGCCGCGGAGGCCAGGGTCGAGGTCACGCCGAGGGCGCGGGAGTACCACGGGGCGGTTGGGCGGGGGGCGGCGGCTGGGCGGGGCACGGCACCTCCAAGGACGGCAACGGATACCTGGCATGCCGGGGCGCGGACCGTGCCGACCAGAACGCCGGTTCGGTACGACGACCATCTCGTCGGAGATTACTCGCGGTCGGCTCTCCGGACCCGGCGAGCGGCGGCCGCCCTCCGCCGACCAGGGGCCTTCCCCCGTGATCAGGCGTAGAAACGGGTGATCGTCTCCGCGACGCAGTGCGGCTTGGCGCTCTCCGCGCTGGTGATGGTGAACCGGACCACCGCCTGCACGCCCCCGGGCACCTCGGTGGCGGAGACCAGCTCGGCCTTCGCCCGGATCGCGGTGCCGACCGGCAGCGGGGCGGGGAAGCGGACCTTCTCCGATCCGTAGTTGAGGGCCATCCGCACGCCCTCGACGCCGTAGCACTCCTTGGCCAGCACCGGGATCATCGACATCGTGAGGTAGCCGTGCGCGATGGTCGAGCCGAACTGGCTCTCCTTCGCCCGCTGCGGGTCGACGTGGATCCACTGGTGGTCGCCGGTCGCCTCGGCGAACAGGTCGATCCGGGCCTGTTCGACGGTGTGCCACCGGCTGGTGCCCAGCTCGGTGCCGACGGCGGCGGTCAGCTCGGCGAGGGAGGCGAAGGTCGTCACGGGGGCACTCCTGGGGCAGGCGGGACGGTCGGCGGTGCGGGTGCTGCTGCGAACTCCGCAGAGTATGCCTACTCGTCGGTCACCTGTCAGGGGCTTCCCCGGAACGGCCCGGGAACGGCCGACGGTCCTCGAACCGGCGTTCCCCGGGGCGGCCGGCGGGGTTCACGCGTACGGTTCGGGAGCGCCGTCGGGGAGCGCCGTCCGGGTGCGCGGTCCAGGAGCCGGGCCCGGGCGCGGGGACCGGACGCGTGGCTCAGGAGTGCGGGACGGGGCGGCCGGCCGCGGTCAGCCGGCGGCCGCTGATCAGCTCGGGCACCAGTGAGACGAACATCGGGTCCGGATCGCCGACCCAGGGCCGCAGACCCGAGCGCAGGGCGCGGCGGACCAGCTCCGGGTCGCGCAGGACGTCCGCCCGGCCGTGCACCAGCACGCTCCAGCCGGTCCGGGTGACCGGGTCCACCTGGTCGGCCTGGAAGGCGACCACGGTGCCGTCCAGGCCGCGCGCGGTCGCACTGCCCCGGCGCACGGCCAGCAACAGGCGCCCGTCCGGCGCGACCTCGAAGGAGACCGGCAGTACGGCCGGCAGCGCGTGCTCGGTGTACACCACGCGTCCGACGGGCACGGTGCTGAGCAGGCGCAGGCACGTGTCCGCGCCGAGCTCCTCCAGGGGATCGTCACGGTCCATGGGTCCGATGGTCCCGCGTCCGGGCGCGCTCCGACAGGGCCCATGGTCCCTGTGCGACAGGGCCTTGCGGCCGTCCCTGGGCACCGGCGGAGGAGTCGCGGAGGACCGCGCGGGAGGGCCCCGGGGAGCGGCCGGAAGCCGATCGGACGGCGGCCGGACGGCGGCCGGACGTGGGACCCGGCCCCGGAACGCCGCCGGAGGGCCCGACGGCGACGGCGCGGGACGGTAGCCTGCCCGGCGGTGGCACCGGGGCACGCCGGGCGTGCCGGGAACTGAACGGCGCCGCCCGAGAAGGCCGGACGGCGCGCGGGGCAGGGCCGGAGCGAACGACGCTGCGGACGGCGCGGCGGATGGCGGAACGGTTCGGCGGCCCCGGAAGACCGGGGCCGGGCAGGAGGGGGCGGTGCGGGTGGTTAGCGGCTTCGATCTGGTGGTCATCGGGGCGGACGGCGGGCCGGACCGCGCGTTCGGCGGGTCCGCGCAGGCGGCCGAGGGCGCCCGCGCACTGGCCGAGGTGCTGCCGGGGATGTGCTTCGACGCCGGCGCGGCCGGCAGCCGGGTCGCGGTCGTCGACCCCGGCGCGGACGCCAACACCATGCTCACCGCCGTCCGGGAGGCCGCCGCCCGTCCGGGCCGCTGGCTGCTGGTCTGCCTGGTGGGCCAGTTGGTGGCCGATCCGCGCGGGCGCCGGCTCGCCCTGGTCACAGCGGGCTCCACCGCCGACAACGCCTACCGGCGCGGGCTGGCCTGGGACTGGGTGGTCAGCGCGATGGTGCACGGCGACCAGGAGGAGGCGCTGCTGCTGGTCGACGCGGTGGCGGACAAGGACACCTGGGCGGCGCTGGAGCGCGGCGGCGGCGAGGACGGCGCGGGCGAACTGCTCAGCTACTCGCGCGTCCCGCTCTGGGGCCGGATCGGCCGGCACGCGCCCGGCCGCTACACCCCGGGCCGGCGCGGCCGGGACGCCGTCCTGCCGGGCGGCCCCGGCTCGTTCAGCCGGTCGCTCACCACGGTGCTGCGCCAGGGCGTGCCGGGAGCGCCCGCGGCGGTCGGACCGCACGAACTGCAGCCGGCCGTCGGCGCGCTGCTCGACGGCGGCGCCCCGCACGACGCGGGTGGCGCCGGTGTGCCGTCGAACCAGCCCGACGCGCCGGGTGTGCGCCTGCTCGTACCGCCGGAGGGCGGGCGCCTTCTGATGCGCAATCGGGCGGCGGTTCGGGGGGCATTGGCCGGATTGTCGCTTTCCGAGGAACTGTTGGCCCTTCTGTGGCGGGAAAGTGCGCCGACGGATCCGCCTTCCGCGTAAGGTCAGGAGGCCTCAGGTGTTGCCGTGAAGGCCCGGTTTGGCGAAGAATCGATCCCCGCGGGGGAACACCGGCGGTACGGCGGAATTCTTCTGGCGGCCCCGGTCCACACCCGGGGTCGGCTGCGACGAGGTGGGGCGATGCGGCAGCGCGGAATTGTGTTGCGCCCTGGGGCCGTTGGGGCCGGAGGGCTGGTTCTGGCGTTGCTGCTGGGCGGTTGCGCGAGCAGCGGGGCCGATGGTTCCACCGATCGCCTGGGGACGAATGCGCCCACGGTGGCGGGGGTGAGCGCGCTCCCTCCTTCGGGTGGTTCCGCAAACGTCGGGAACGCGCCGACCGACGGCCCTGAAGGGGCCGCCGCCAGATCGGCTCTGAGTACCTATCAGGACTGGTGGCGGGCTCAGGCGGAGGCGTTCGGACAGGCCGACTCGGACGGCTCCGGATTCGGCACCTTCGCCTCGGGGAAGGCGCTGACCGAGGCACTGGTGAATCTCCGTCAGTTGCACGAAGCCAAACTCGTGATGACGGGTGAACCGCGGACTTCCGCGGTGGTGAAGTCCGTCGACCTGACCGCAGATCCGAACACCGCCGTGATCGAGGACTGCCTGGACGTGTCCGGGTGGCACCAGGCGGACGCCGTCACGCTCACGGTGAAGGATCCGCCCGACCGGCTCAACCGGTACGTGGCGACCGTTTCCCTGCGACTGTTCCAGACGCGCTGGCTGATCAACGAGTTCAAGCGGGAGGTGGGACGCACATGCTGAAACCGGTACGGCGATTGGTCATCGGCACGCCGCTGTTCGCCGGATTGCTCCTGGCGCCGGCGGGTCCTGCGGCGGCCGATCCCACCCCCGCGGACACGGGGGGCGCCACCCACTGCGAGATCACCGTCATCTGCACGGGTGGCGGCCACGGCGGCAGCACCCCGCCTCCTTCGGGCGGCGGCGGAGGAGGGGGAGGCGGCGGCGCCTCGGGGCCGCAGCTCTGCAGCTGGAACGACCAGGTCTTCGCCTGCAGCGACCCGGAGCTGGGCTGGTTCAGCGCCGGCGACGGCTGCTACTACCGGCTCCTCAACCCGCAGCCCGAGGCCGGGGACGCGCGCTGGGAGAACCACAAGCCCGAGGACGGGGCGGTCTACAACGTGACCTGCCGCTTCGCCGACGGCACGATCGGTGCGCCCGCCGCGAGGTTCCTCGCCCAGGCGCCGGTGCCCGCGCCGCCGGACCCGAAGGCGATGGCAGCCGCGTACGTCAAGGACAGGCTGGAGTTCAAACCTCCGGAGCTGGGGGTCGCCCCCAAGAAGGACCCGGTGGTGGGCGGGAACGTCTGGCTCTGGCTGGCGGACCCGAAGAAGCCGGCCACGGAACCGCTCCACGCCGGCAGCCTCACGGTGACGGTCACCCCCCGGGTGGCCTCGGTGAAGTGGGACCTCGGCGACGGGACCAGCGTGACCTGCAAGGGCGCCGCCGCGGTCGGCACCCCGTACGACGTCAAGTACGGCGCCGGCCCGTCGCCCACCTGCGGCCACGTCTTCAAGACCGGCTCGGGCACCAAGAAGAACGGCCTGTTCACCGGCGACGTCGAGGTCGTGTGGATGAACGACGTGACGGTGTCCGACGGTACGAAGATCAATCCGATCGAGATCCGGGTCTACGTGCGGAACGTCAGCTACCGGGTCGCCGAGGTCCAGGTCCTCAACTAGCCCGCCGGACACGGCGGCACGCACAACACACCCCGACGAACGATCCGAGGAAGGCCGAAGCCCGGTGGAGAACCGTACAGTTGCCACGCCCGGCCCCGGCGCGTCCGCCACGGCGACCGCGGCCACCGCCGCGACCGCCCCGGCGGCCGTGCCGGAGCAGCGGCGCGGGGCGCCGCGCACGCCCGGGCGGACGCTCGGCGCGCGGCGCCGGCGCCCCGCCGTGCTGGCGATGGCGGTGGCGCTGATAGCGGCCGGCGGGCTCGGCGGCGCGGTGCTGTACAACAGCACCGGTCAGCGGGTCGCGGTGCTGGCGCTCGCCCGCGACGTGCCGTGGGGGCAGGTGCTGAGCGAGTCCGACCTGGTGGTCGTCCGGATCGCGAGCGACCCGGCACTCAAGCCGCTGGACGCCGCCGACCGGACCAAGGCGATCGGGATGCGGGCCACTACCGACCTCCACCGGGGCGGGCTGCTGACCAAGTCCGACCTCGCGCAGTCGCTCGTCCTCAACCCCGGGCAGCTGCTGGTCGGCGTCTCGGCCCGGCGCACCCAGCTGCCGGCCACCCGGCTCCAGTCGGGCCAGCCGGTGATCATCGTCTACACCCCGGACGGCTCGCGGGCCGAGACGCTGGCCGCCACCGTCTACACCGTGGGCCGGGTGGACACCGACGGCAGCCAGGTCTTCGACGCCGTGGTCGACCAGGCGGACGCCGGCAAGCTCGCCGCGTGGGTGGCCACCGGGCGGATCCAGGTGGTGGTGGCGCCGCGTGCGGCGGCCGGCGCGCCGGCTCCCGCGGCGGGCGCTCCTTCGGCGGGCGCTCCCGCCACGGGCGCACCGGCAACGGGCGCACCGGCCACCGGGGCCGCGGCCTCCGGCGCCTCGGCCGCCGGTACGCCGTCGGCCGCCGCCGCCGGTGCCCCGGCCTCCGGGGTCCCCGCCGCCGGCCGTCCCGCGACGCCGGCGGCCGGTGCCCCGACCGGGGCGGGTGGGAACTGACATGGCCGTCATCGCGGTGGTCGGCGCTCCGGGGGCACCCGGCGCGACCACGACGGCGCTGGCGCTGCTGCTGGCCTGGCCGCTGCAGCCCGGCCGCCGCATCCTGCTCGTCGAGTGCGACCCGGACGGCGGTGCCGTCCTGGCCGGTGCCCTGGAGGGCCGGGTCGAGGCGGTCTACGGGCTGCGCAACCTCGCGGTGGCCGACCGGCGCGGGCTGCTCGCCCAGGCCCTCTGGGAGCAGCTGATCGACATCTCGCCGGACGGCAACGCCGAGCGCCTGCTGCTGCCCGGCCTCACCGACCCGGTCCAGGCCCCCGGCCTCGCCTACACCTGGGAGCCGCTGGTGGAGGTGCTGCGCGGGCTGGAGCCGCAGGGCTACGACGTGATCCTCGACCTCGGCCGCTCCGGCGCGAGCGGCACCAGCGCGGTGCTGGCCCGCCGGGCGGACGTGGTCGCCGCCACGGTGCGCACCACCCTGCGCGGGCTGAGCGCCGTCCGGCCCCGGCTGGCCGCGCTGGCCGAGGACCTCGCCACGGCGGGCACCGGCTCGGACGCGCTGGGCCTGCTGCTGATCACCGAGGGGCCGTACTCGGGGGCCGAGGTGTCCCGGGAGCTCGGGCTGCCGGTGCTGGGGACGCTGCCGCACGCGCAGCGCACGGCCCGGGTGCTGTCGGACGGCGGGGACGTCACCGACCGGCGGTTCATCCGCTCGGAGCTGATGCGGACGGCACGTTCGGCGGCGGACGAGATCCAGTTGACGGTCCGCCGGCGGCGGCAGCGGCTCGCGCCCGCCCAGGCGCAGCCCGCCCAGCTCACGGCGACGCCGCCGGCCCCGGCGCCGGGACCGGCCGTCCCGGCCGCCGCCGGGTACGACTACGCCCACCCGGGGCCGGTCGGGCCGGTCGGGCCGACGCAGCCCGCGGCGCCGTCCGGGCCGTCGTACCAGTACCAGCCCCAGCCGCAGCCGCAGCATCAGCCACAGCAACAGCCTCAGCACCAACAGCCGCAGCAGCAGCCCTACGGCCCGGTGCCGCCGGTGATCACCACCGGGCCGGTGGCGCCGCTCGCCGGCCTGGCGCCGCAGCCGGCCGCCCCGGCGCCGTTCCCCGGGCACGGCGCGCCGCCGCACCCGGGCGCGGACGCCGCCGCCCAGCCGTACCCGAACGCGCACCCGGGCCCGCAGCCGTACCCGAACGCGCAGGCGTACCCGGGACAGCAGCCGTCCCCGGCGGCCCAGCCCCACCACCACGAGCCCGTCGACGGGGAGGTGCTCCGTGCGCGGTAGCCCGCTGCACCAGCAGCCCGCCACCGACCCTGCGGCGCTGCCCTGGACGACGCCGCTGCCCGGCCCGGTCCAACCGCTGACACCCGGCCGGGTCACCCCGTCCGGCCAGCCGCCGGCACAGCCGCAGCCGCAGGCCGCCGCGGCCCACGTACAGGCCCAGGCCCAGGCCCAGACCCAGGCACAGCCCCAGGGCCCCACCGCCGTCCCCTCCCAGCTGCCCTCGCTCGACCTGCGCGGCGCCGGCACCCGGGCGGCCGTCGACCCGCAGGTCGCGCGCGAGATCAAGCGCCAGGTGGCCGCCGAACTGCACCAGCAGATCACCCGGCTGACCGCCGGTTCCGGCACCGAGCCGGACCGCGCCACCCGCCGCCAGCGCGGCCGCGCGCTGATCGAGGAGGCCGTCGCCCGCTGGTCCGACGCCTACGCGCAGACCCACGGCATCCCGCCGACCCGGGACCAGGACCGCGCGCTCGCCGAGGCCGTCTTCGACCTGCTGTTCCGGGCCGGGCGGCTCCAGCCCTACCTCGACGACCCGGAGATCGAGAACATCCTGATCAACGGCTGCGACGACGTCTGGATCTCCCGGGTGCACCAGCCGCTGCGCCAGGTCCCGCCGGTCGCCGACAGCGACGCCGAACTCGTCGAGCTGCTCCAGGACCTCGCCCGCCAGCACGGCGGCGGCGAGCGCACCCTGTCCACCGCCAGCCCGACCCTCGCCCTGCGCCTGGAGGGCGGCATGCGCCTCCAGGCGCTCACCGAGGTCACCCCCCGCCCGTACGTGGCGATCCGCCGGCACCGGGTGGCCTCGGCGACGCTGCCCGAGATGGTCCGGCTCGGCACCCTGGACACCACCCTGGCCGAGTTCCTGGCCTCGGCCATCCGGGCCCGCAAGAACGTGATGATCACCGGCACCCAGGGCGTCGGCAAGACCAGCCTGCTGCGCGCGATGGCGGCCGAGATCCCGCCGGACGAGCGGATCGGCACCCTGGAGTCGGAGTTCGAGCTCTGGCTGCACACCCTCGGCCACCTGCGCCAGGTCGTCCCGATGGAGGCCCGTGAGGGCAACGGCGAACGGGTGGACGGGCGTTCGGCGGGCGAACTGACCATCGGCGACCTCATCCCGGCCGCGCTGCGGATGACGCTCTCGCGGATCATCGTCGGCGAGGTCCGCTCCGGCGAGGTCGTCCCCATGCTGCGTGTCATGACCAACGGCGAGGGCGGCTCGATGTGCACCCTGCACGCGCGCGGCCCGCACATGGTCGTCGACCGCATCGCGGAACTCTGCCTGGAGTACGGCTCGCACATGACCGACGCGCTCGCCTACCGGCTCACCGCCAACGCGGTCGACCTCATCGTGCACGTGGCGATGGTCGACGAGACGGCCGTCGGCGGCCGCCGGCACCGCTTCGTCTCGCACGTCCTGGAGGTCGCCGGCCTCGGCGAGAGCGGCCGGCCGGCGCTGAACACCGTGTTCGGGCCGCGCCCCGACCTCGGCGAGCCGCGCGCCGTCCCGCACACCCCGCCGCAGTGCCTGGACGACCTGCGCCGGGCCGGTTTCGACGCCGCGCTGCTCGGCTCCCGGTACGGCGCCTGGGCCGCCCCGCTGCACCTGCGGATCGGCGGTGGGGCCCGATGATGCCGCTCTTCGTGCTCTGCGGACTGGCCCTCGCGGCCGGCCTGGTCGTCCTGGTGCTCTGGGCACGCGGCGGCGAGCCGGCCGAGGAGGGGGCGGAGGAGGCGGCGGAGCTCAACCCGCTGGCCTCCCGGCTGCACGTGTTCTGGTACGGCGCGCCCGGCACCGCCTCACACCGGGTCGCCCGGATCCGCCGCATCCAGCTGCCGATCGCGCTGATCGGGGCGCCGCTCGGCTGGCTGTTCACCGGCATCCCGCTGAGCGTGCTGCTGGTGCCGCTGGCGGTGTTCGGGCTGCCCTGGCTGTTCGACGCCACCCGCTCGGACACCGACCGGATCGAGCGGCTGGAGGCGCTCTCCGAGTGGACCCAGCGGATCGCCGACGTGCTGCTGCTCGGCGTCGGCCTCAACCAGGCGATCGTCACCAGCCGGCGCACCGCGCCCGCCGCGATCGAGGCCGAGGTCGGCGAGCTGGCCGCCCGGCTGCAGGCCCGCTGGCGGCCGGAGGAGGCGCTGCGCCTGTTCGCCGACGCGATGGCCGACGCCACCGCCGACAAGGTGCTCGCCGCGCTGCTGCTGCGGGCCGGGGACAGCGGACCGGGTCTGGCCCGGGCGCTGGCCGACATGGCCGAGTCGGTGCGCGAGGAGGTCCGCCAGCGGCGCACCATCGAGGCCGACCGGGCCAAGCACCGCACCACCATCCGCTGGCTGGTCGGCATCATCCTGCTGGTCGTGGTGGTGGGCTCGTTCAACACCGAGTACACCCGCCCGTACAGCACCGTGCTCGGGCAGATCGTGCTCGGCATCGTCTGCGCGCTGTTCGTCGGGGTGATCGCCTGGATGCGGGCGCTGGCCTCGTACCCGCCGGTGCCGCGGCTGCTGGAGGCGGACCGGCGCAGCCGGACCGACCGGCGGCTGCTGCGCCGCCGCGCCGAGGGCGGCCCGGCCGCCCTCGGCGCGGACGGCGCGGGCACGGGCTCCGAGCCCGGCGCGGTGACCGGGGCCGACGGCGGCGTGCGACTGTTCGGGGAGGCGCGATGATCTCCCCGTGGTCCGTACTGGCCGGTGCCGTGGCGGCCGGCGGCGTCGCCATGCTGATCGCCGAACTCCGGCCCGCGCCGCCCGACCTGGGCCAGGCGCTGGACCGGCTGCACCGCACCCCGGCCGAGCGCCCGGTCGACCCTGACGAGCGGCCGCGCTGGTTCGACCGGATCGGCGAGCGCTCGATCGGCCTGCGCTGGGTGCGCGTACCCGAGCGGGAACTCGCCCTGATCGGCCGTACCCCGGCCCGGTTCATGGCGCACAAGCTGCTGTTCGCCCTGCTCGGGCTGGTGCTGCCGCCGTACCTGGTGGTGGCGGCCCTGCTGATGGACCTGAGCCTGCCGTTCGCGCTGCCGCTGCTGGTCGGGCCGCTGCTGGCCGCGATGCTCTGGTTCGTCCCGGACGCGATCGTGCGCGGCGAGGCAAAGGAGGCGCGGGTCGAGTACCTGCACGGCATCGCCGCCTACCTGGAGCTGGTCGCGATGGAACGGGCCGCCGACCTCGGCCCGGCCGAGGCGCTGCGCCGGGCCGCCGCGGTCGGGCGGGGCGCGGTGTTCCGCCGGATCCGCGACGCGCTGGACCGGGCCGCCACCGACCGGCTGCCGCCGTGGGCCGGACTGGACACGCTGGCCGTGGAACTGGGCCTCACCCCGCTCCAGGACCTGGCCGACATCATGCGGATCTCGGGCACCGACGGGGCCGCCGTCTACGACACGCTGCGGGCCCGCGCCAAGGGCCTGCGCGGCGAGCTGATGGCCGAGGACCTCGCCAGGGCCAACGCCGACAGCGAGCGGATGGTCGCGCCGGGCTCCGCCCTGACCCTGCTGATGACCCTTCTGATCATCTTCCCCGCGCTCTACAAGATGCTCAACTGAACCGTCCCGTCCCGTCGCGGAGGTCAGCGCCTCCGTCACCACACCTCACCCTGGGAGAACCCGATGAACCATCACCTCAAGTCACTGGCCGGACGATTGGCGGGCACCATGCTGCTGCCGTTCCAGTTCGCCCTGATGCTGTTCCACTTCCGGATGGGCCGTGCCAAGGCCGCCCGGGCGCGCGGTGACAAGGGCGCGATCAGCATCGAGCTCGCGCTGGCCGTCATCGCCCTGGTGTTCATCGCGGGCCTGGTGACGGTCGCGCTGGTCAACCTGAAGGACAACGTCGTCAAGAAGGTCGAGGAGAACCCGAACTACCCGCACGGTGGTGCGGCCACCTGATGATCCTCCGCCGTCGCCTCCGCCGTCCCGACCGAGGGTCGATGAGCCTGAGTCTGGCCATCGTCTTCCCGGTCGTCCTGATCCTGGTCCTGGCCGTCGCCCAGACCGGGCTGTGGTGGTACCACCGCCAGCTCGCGCTGAGCGCCGCCCGCGAGGGCGTGGACGCCGGGCGGATCCAGGGGAACCGGACCGACGAGCAGAAGAACGAGGCCGCGCGCCGGCAGGCCGGGGACTTCCTCGACCGGCAGGGGGACACGGACCACCGGGTCGTCACGGACGGCAGTTCGCCGGTGCTGATCCGGGTCACCGTGGAGGTGAAGGCGCCGGTGATCGTGCCGTTCATCACGCCTCCGACCGTGACCCAGTTCGCCGAGGCGCCGCGCGAGCGCTTCGTCCCGCCGACGGAGGGGAAGCCGTGAGCGCCCGGGCGCGGTACCGGGCCGCGCGCTCGGCAGGGCGGCCGGCCGGGTGGGTGCGGCGGTTCACCGTCCGCCGCCCCACCCGGGCGGCGCGCCGGAGCGACGGCGGGAGCACCGCAGTCGAAGCGGCGATCATCGCGCCCGCCGTGGTCGCGCTGATCCTGGTCGCGGTCGCGGCGGGCCGGGTGCAGACCGCCGGCGGCACGGTGGAGGCGGCGGCGCGCTCCGCCGCCCGGACGGCGTCGCTGGCGCGCAGCGTCGACGGGATGGACGGCGCGGCGAAGGCCGCCGCCGAGCACGCCATGGAGCAGCAGGGCGTGCACTGCCGGACCAGCAAGGTGGAGGTCCGGCACGGTGAACTGGTCAGCCACGGGGCGACCTTGGCGACGGTCGAGGTGACGGTGCGGTGCGAGGTCGGCCTGGGCGATCTGATCGGCGGGCCGGACGTGCCGCTGACGAAGACGCTCACCGGCTGGTTCGTCTCGGTGGTCGACCGGTACCGGGGCCAGTGAGGCGTGGACGGGGTGGAGATGTGTCAGGTCGTGGGTCGGGTGGTGACGGGGTCGTGAGCACGAGCGGGCCGGACGGGGGTTGGGGAGCCGTCGGGCGGGGGAGACGCATGCGGAGGGCGCCCGGGGGAGGGCGGACGGACCGGTGGGGAGGGAACGCCATGGCACGCGGACGCGCGGTGCGGTGGTTCCGCCGCGCCCGGCTCGGCGGGCCGCTCGGCGGGCGTGACGACCGGGGCGCGCTGTCGATCTTCGTCGCCATGTGCGCGGGCTACGTGGTGCTGGTCATCGCGCTGGTCATCGACGCCGGCGGCAAGCTGCGGCTGGCGGAGCAGGTGGACGGCTACGCCCAGGAGGCCGCCCGGGTGGGTGGTCAACAGCTCGACGAGGCGGCCCTGTTGCAGGGCCAGGGGTACAAGGTGAAGCGGGCGTACGTCGAGGAGGCGGCCAACGGCTACCTCAAGCTGTACGGCCTGAGCACCTCCAAGGTGGATTTCCTGGACGGCGGCGCCACCGTCGAGATCACGGTGCAGGCCGAGTTCCGCCCCGTCATGCTGGGCGAGCTCGCGAAGCGGAAGGTCACGGGCAAGGGGAGAGCCACCCTCGTCCACGGAGTCAAGGAAGCGGAGACCGACTGATGGCCGCGCCACGCGTCAAGGACCAGACCCGTGCCGGGCGTCCGGCCCGGGGTGTGCCCACCACCCCCGCGTCCGGCCGTCGGCCGGCGTCGCGGCCGTCCCATCGGGCGGGCGGCGGTGGCCGGGGCGGCGGCGGTGGCCGGGGCGGCGGCGGGCGCGGCCGGGGCGGCGCCGTGCTCGCCGCGCTCGCGGCCCTGATCACCCTGCTCGGCCTGCTCGTCGGCGTCCCCGCGCTGCTGCTGTACGGCACCGGGGCGGTGGCCGACATGGGCCCGATCGCCCCCGACGGCGTCGGCTCGCTGCTGACCAGCCCCGACGACGGGCGGCTGTTCCTGTGGCTGCTGGTCGTGGTCGGCTGGATCGGCTGGGCCTGCTTCGCGCTCTCCGTGCTGCTGGAGATCCCGGCGCAGCTGCGCGGCCGGGTGGCCCGGCGGATCCCGGCCTTCGGCTGGAGCCAGCGGGCCGCGGCCGGTCTGGTCGGCGCGGTGATCGCCCTGCTGCCGGTGGCCGGCGGGGCCTTCGCGGCCACCGCCGAGCACGTGCCGTCGGCCACCGCCGCGACGGCCCAGGCGACCGCCGGTGTGCAGCGCGCCGCGCTGACGGCCGCGCAGGACGCGCCGTCGATCGCGCCCGCCGCCGACGCGCAGGCGAGCTACACGGTGCGCGACAGCCGGCCCGCCGACAGCCTCTGGTCCATCGCCGAGCGCCAACTGGGCTCCGGGGAGCGGTGGACGGAGATCGCCAAGCTCAACGACGGCCGGACGATGGACGATTCGGGAACCCGGTTCGACGCGGACCGGCCGATCCATCCCGGGTGGAAGCTGCTGATGCCGGCGGACGCCAAGCCCGACGCGGCCCCGGCCCCCGCGCCCGCACCGGCCCAGGCCCCGGCCGGGACGCCGCAGACCGGTGCGTCCGGCGGTGCCGGCGGTGCGGCCCAGGGCGGCGGCACCGTCACCGTCAAGGAGGGCGACAGCCTCTCGGCCATCGCCGAGCGGGCGATGGGGGACGCCGAGGCCTGGCCGCAGCTGTTCGAGGCCAACAAGGGCGCCCAGGCGCCGGACGGCGAGCGGCTCACCGATCCGGACGTCGTGGCGCCGGGCATGGTGCTCACCCTGCCCGGTACGCCCGCCCCGACCCCCGCTCCCGCCCCGGCGCCGGCCGCCGACCAGGCGCCCGCGCCGACCGCGGAGCAGGCCCCGCCGCCCGCCCCGACCCCGCCGCCGCCCGCGCCGGGCACCCAGGCGCC